>JAYUBR010000451.1:0-1773 GCA_043740775.1 Ferruginibacter sp.
GCGGTTAAAATTCAGTTGATTTCTTACCACATAGCTTTGTAAATCTGAACTGCTTTTTCTTAATATACCACCATTAGGTACGTATTTATTAGCAACTACCCTAGTAACATTATTATAGTTAACCATTGTATTGGCCAGGTTTCTTACAAAAAATGTCTCTTCACCCTGGTAGTTTTCAGTCTCCGATTTCAGTTTTTCGTATTGAAATCTTGTTTCGAAATTGAGGCCAGTCATCAGTTCAATATTCATAGAAGCCTGTAACCGAACATTAATTTCTTCGCTGGTAATTTTTCGGCCATTCACTTCCCGTAGCAAATTATAAGACCAATCCTGATAAGGGAACTGTGCTAATGGTAATAATGAAACCTGCTCCCGATTTACACCATTTAGGTTAACCGAATAACTACCGTCTGTTTTACGTAAAGTTTCATAAGGAGAAAGTTGTTGGAGCTCTCCCACTTCAGCTCCACTGCTTTCAGATTTTTTATATTGCAGATTTGTGCCAATATTAAATGTTATAAATGAAGCAGGTTGAAATTGATTGTTGAAATTTACAAGAAACCGATCGTACCCCCTTTTTTGAAATCCTTCCTTTCTATTTTCAAACAAAAAAGAAGTATAGGTGCGGCTGCGGTCTGTTGCGCTGGAAAGATTTACATTAATTTGACTAAGCAATCCATTGCGCATTAGTAAGTCACGAAACTGATCCCGGTTATTAATATTTTTAAGACTATCTAGTTTTTGGTTCAATTGATCTGTTGTGATTACACCAAAACTGTTTGCAGAATATAGCTCCCCAACAAGAGTCTGTGGTTTGAAAATATCCTGGAAAGTTCTTATATAGGGTGTGGGCGGAAAAAATAATTTTCGCTGATAGGCCAGCTTTTCATATTCCACCTGCTGCGCCGAACTGGCCTGGCTCATCACCTGGTCAAGATCTATCATGTTGGATACACGGGTAAAAGCATTCACTTCCACATTTATCTTACTGCGGGAAAGTTTTCCCTTTTTAGTAGTAATGACAATAACACCGTTAGCAGAACGGGCACCCCAGATAGAAGCAGCGGCAGCATCTTTTAGTACAGTAATTGATTCTACATCATTGGGGTTAATGTCAGAAAAGTTACTGGCAATAATTGGAAACCCATCTACTACTACCAGCGGCTGCGCAGTACCATATAAAGTACTGGTTCCCCGTATCAGGAATTGTACACTACCATCAAGGTTTTCTCTTCCCTGAAGACCAGCCACAAGACCCTGGAGTGCTGAAGATATATTTGAAACAGGACGTTTATCCAAAATGTCACGGCCAACCACATCATACGAGCCAGTTGCTCTCTCCCGGGAAATTTGTTGGTAGCCAGTAGTCGCCACTACAGATACTTCCTGCCCTTCTACCACTTTATTCTTTACTGAAACTGTAATAAAGGTTTTTCCATTTAAGGGTGTTTCGTATGTTTCTATATTAGTCCCCGTAAATATTAAGACTGCATTTTCAGATAACTCAGTTAATACAAATTCTCCATTTTTATCCGTAGCTGTGGCTTTTTTTGACCCTTTCACCGCTACAGTTACACCTTCCACAGGTTCTCCGTTTTCATTGACCACACGACCTTTTACTTCAATGGGTGGTGGAATTGCTTCAATTATTGTTACAGCCGTTTTTTCTTCCTTAGGTTTAATAATTACAGTCCGTTCTATAATGGAATAAGCAAGTGGCTTATCCCTCAAACAAAGCTCTAATGCTTTTTCTATACTTGCATTGTGTAAATC
>JAYUBR010000452.1:0-6032 GCA_043740775.1 Ferruginibacter sp.
GTGCAGTTTTTGGTGGTTACCCGCATACTTGCCTGTACCGTGATGATACCGCTACTTACTATTTTCGCAGATGCCATGGCACTGATAGGCGGTTTCACTGCAACGGCACTTGGTGGCAATATTACGGCGAAACTTTATTTTACAAAGGCCCTGACCATACTGGATTTTAGCGACCTGTTGCCTGCGCTTCTTAAAACTATTTTGTTTGGCTTTGCCATAGGCTTTGTGGGATGTTACAAAGGGTTTACCTCCAACAACGGAACTGCAAGTGTAGGACTGGCAGCCAATACTTCGGTAGTAACCGCATCTGTTTGGATTATTATTATTGATGCCATTGTAGTACAGGTTAGCAATTCACTTTTATATTCTTAAACCCCAATAAACCAATGGAGAAAATTATTGAGGTTAAAGACCTTAAAAAAAGTTTTGGCAAAAATGAAATTCTTTCAGGGATCAGTTTTACTGTTGATAAGGGTGAAAATATAGTCATATTGGGCAAATCCGGAACAGGCAAATCAGTCACCATAAAATGCATTGCAGGCTTGCTCAGGCAGGATGAAGGTTCATTAAAAGTATTTGGCGAAGAGGTAATAGACCTGGACGAAGATGCATTAAAAGCATTGCGGTGCAGGCTGGGGTTTCTTTTTCAGAGTGCGGCATTATATGATTCTATGACGGTGAGAGAAAACCTTGCATTCCCCTTGAAGAGGGTGTTAAAAATTAAAGACAAGGCGGAAATTGAAAGCCGTTGCATAGAAGTATTAAGGGCTGTAGGGTTAGAAGATGCAATTGATAAAATGCCCGCAGATTTGAGTGGTGGTATGCGCAAGCGAATGGGGCTTGCACGCACATTGATAGTAAAGCCAGAGATCATTTTATATGATGAACCAACAACCGGTTTAGATACAATTACCTCCAAAGAAATAAGCCATTTGATTTTGGAAATGCAGGAAAAATATGACGCTACCTCTGTAATTATAACACATGATATTCCCTGTGCAAAAATTACTGCCGACAGGGTGTTGATTTTGAATGAAGGTAAATTCATTGCTGAGGGAACTTACGGGGAATTGGAAAATGCTGATAACGATTTTATACGCTCATTTTTTAAATAAATTATATGAATATATCGGGTGCTCAAAAAACTAAAACCGGGGTTTTTGTTTTAATCAGTTTGTTGCTGTTGTTAGGATTGATTTTCTTAATAGGCAAACAAAAAAATTTATTTAGCACTACTTTTTTAGTGTATGCAAATTTTAAAAATATTGCCGGTACCAAGGAAGGTAATTTTGTACGTTTTGCCGGTATTAATATCGGCACTGTAGAAAAAATTGCAATTGTAAATGATACCACCGTACAACTGGCATTGAGTATTGATGATAAGGTACGGCAGTATATAAAGGCAGATGCGGTTGCAAGCATTGGCAGTGATGGATTGATGGGCGATAAACTGGTATTGATTGCGGCCGGAAACGACGGTTCTGCCGTTGCAAAAAATGGTGATCATTTACTAAGTGCAAACCCGTTGAATGTTGATAAAATCATGAACAACCTTGCTAAAATTGCAGACAATGCCACCGTATTAACCAACGGACTGGCGGATATTGTAACTAAAATAAACCAGGGCAAGGGTTCGCTTGGCAGGTTAATGAACAATGATAATCTGGCAAGAAAAATGGAAAGCACCGTTGCTTCAGCTAATGAAACTGTCGCAAGTTTTAAAGCCACCAGCAACACAGTGAATGAAAATATGAAAGCGGTAAAAGGAAGCTTTTTATTGCGGGGTTATTTTAAAAAGAAAGAGAAAAAGCGCATTAAAGATTCTACAGAAAAAGCAAACAAATTGCTTGCCCCCGAAAAACTGAAAAAGGAAGATGCTAAAAAGGAGGAGGCTAAAAAGGAAGATCCCAAAAAAAATAACTGATCCCTTAAAAAGGTGAATGCGTTAACAGCGGTTAATTCGTATCATTGATAATGATTACTGTAACGAAGCCTATGTAGCTTTGTCAGATGTATTGCGTATAAGACCGATACCGGCACCGAAAAATACAATGCCCAATATGCCGTACATAACAATGCTTTTGATAGAATGGGTACCCGTACCGGACTGCATAAAGAAATATCCTGCAGTAATGAGGCCTGCCACACCTAACAGTGTAAGGATGATACCAATGATTCTTTTTTCCATAATGTTTTTTTGATACGAATGCAAATGCAGTGCCGCATTATTTCAGCTCTGCATGTGCGATTCTTAAATAGATTGGTAAAAAACTGGTACTGGTAATTCGCAGGCGTGAAAAGAATTTCACAGCACCGGTTTTAATTTCAGCTTAAACATAAAAGAGATTACTATCTTAATCAGAAACGAATTAAGCGAAGGTAAAGAGCAATATTTTTCTGACTCCGGAACAGACCTTGCTGCGAAGGATATTTATTTTTCATGTTTTTATTTTTTTTGGATGGTAAAATAAAAAGTAGTTCCCTCTTCTGGTATTGATTCCAGCCATATTTTGCCGCCATGTATTTCCACTATCTTTTTGCAGTGGGCCAGGCCTATGCCCGAACCCTCGTATGCCGTTCTGGTATGCAGGCGTTGAAAAATTAAAAATATTTTTTCCTTGTATTGTTCTTCAATTCCAATGCCATTGTCTTTTACTGAAAATTGCCAATAATCATCAAAATTTTTTGCGGATATTTTTATTCCAGGAACAGTATCTTTTTTCCGGAATTTAATGGCATTGATAATAAGGTTCTGAAATAGCTGCTTGATCTCAGTACGATAGCCGGTAATAACAGGCAACTCGTTTGTAGTGATTATTGCATGTGCTTCATCAATGGCATTGCCCAGGTCGGCCAGTACTTCCTGTATTATTACATTACAATCCACGGGTACAAATTTCTTTTGGGCACCTATCCGGGAATAATCAAGCAGGTCTTTTATAAGCGTTCTCATCCTGGCCGATGCATCCGTTATAAAGTTGAAATACTTATCCGATTTTTCATCCAGCTTATCTTTGTATTGCTGCTGTAACAGGTTTACAAAACTGGTAGTGGTGCGCAAAGGTTCCTGCAGATCGTGCGAAACTATATTTACAAATTGCTCCATCTCTTTGTTTTTTTGTTCCAGTTCTTTGTTTGCATGCTCAGCTTCCTTTCTTGCCTTTTGTTCTTCGCAAGTTGATTGTATTAACTGGCGGGTTTGTTCATCCACCTGCTGTTGCAGTTTTATTTTTTGATTGTTAATGGCGTTAGTACGAAATTTATAAAATGCGATAGCACAACCAATAATGCTAACAAATGCCAACAGCCTAAACCACCACGTTAACCAAAACGGAGGTGTGATGATGAGTTGAATGGTTGTTATGTGTGATGACCAATGCCCTTCATTATTTAGCCCTTTTACTTTAAAAGTATAGCTGCCAGGATCAAGATTGGTATAGGTCGCAGTCCGGCGGGTGCCTCCTTCATTCCACCCCTTGTCAAAACCTTCCAGCATGTAAGCGTACTGTTTTTTTTCGGAAGCGGTATAATTCAATGTGGCGAACTCAAAAGAGAAAACAGTATTTGAATAGGGAAGGGTAATGGTTTTAGTTTCAGTTATAATTTTTGTTAAAGGCGAAGGATCATTTTTATTGATTGCAATAGATACATGTTTATTGAAAATCTGAAAATCTGTAAAAACCACGGGGGGGTCAAAAACAATTGATTTTATACTGTCGGGAAAAAATTGATTGAGACCATTTGTGCCGCCAAAATACATCATACCAGAACTGCTTTTGCAGAATGCCTGCACTTTAAATTCATTTCCCTGTAGTCCATCGGAAACATCAAAGTTTTTAAATACTTTGGTAACCGGGTTAAAACAGGAAATACCTTTGTTGGTACTCAACCAAAGGTTCTTTTTTCTATCTTCAAGAATTCCGAAAACTACATTATCAGGAAGGCCGTCCACCATTGTATACACTTTAAACTGTTTTGTTTTTTTATTAAATACGTTGAGTCCCGATCTGGTACCTATCCATAAATTTTTATTGCTGTCTTCCCAAATGGAACTTAAATAATTATCGTTAATACTATTCTTTGCATCATCATGTATAAAGTGAGAAAATGTTTTTGTCTTTTTATTGAAGAGGTTTAAACCTCCGACGTTGGTACATATCCACATTTCACCATCACTATCTTCAAAAAGGGATACAATATAATTGCTTGAAATTTCATCACTCCTACGGCTGTCATATACATAATGTGTAAATGTGGTTTGGTCTGCATTTAATAAGTTTAATCCGCCTCCGCAGGTGCCGATCCAGATATTTTTGTCCTTATCTTCATATATTATCCAGGCATTATTACTACTTAAACTTGAGGGATTGGCAGGGTCATTTTTAAAATGTTTGAATGTGTTATTAGCCGGGTTATATACCGTTACACCATTGCCCCAGGTTCCTATCCAGATATTACCTTTACTGTCTTCACAGGATGTTAATACATAGTCGCCGCAGATGCTTTGTGCATTATTTTTTTCATGCTGAAAATGTGTAAACTTTTCGCTTTGAGAGTTAAATAAATTTAGCCCGCCGCCGTCCGTGCCTATCCAGATATTTTTTTTTGTATCTTCCATAATGCTCAACACCTGGTTATTACTAAGGCTGTTTTGTTGCATCATATTCCTGAACCAGGTAAACTTTATTTTATCCCGGTTAGCAACATCAATGCCATTGGCAAAATTGCCCACCCACATATTATTTTTGGAATCTTTATAAATATAATTAAGTGAATTATGGCTGATACTCTCCTTGTCAACCTTGTCATTTTTGTAGGTAGTAAATATCCCGGCAGTATAATCAAAAATGGACAACCCCCCGTTTCGGGTAGCAATCCATAAATTGTTATCGGCATCTTCATTTATGTTTGCCACCACATTAAAGGGTAAAGTATTGGTAGTATTTTCATCGTGTTTAAAATGAAGAAATATGCCCGTTTTTTTATTAAATAAATCCATTCCGGCACCAACTGTTCCTATCCATAAACGATGTTTACTATCTTCAAACATAGTGCTTACAATATTTGCTCCGATAGATTTGCTGTTATTTTTATCGTGCTGAAAATGCGTAAAAGTTTTGCTTTCCCTGTTAAATAAATTGAGTCCGTTCGAAGTGCAGATCCAGAGGTCATGGTGAGTATCTTCAAAAACATAGCTTACAAATAAATTACTAAGGCTATTGGTATCATCCGGATTATAAGTAAAATGTTCAAACTTATTTTTTACCGGATCAAACATATCCAATCCTGCTTCAGTGCCAATCCATACCTTTCCCTGTTCATCTTCCAATATAGTATTGACAAGATCAGAACAGATGCTGTTAACATTTTTCGGATCATGCCTGTATCTGGTGAAATGCTCGTTGTTACGATTGTAGCGGCAAATGCCACCTCCACTTGTTGCTATCCACAGACCGGCATTTTTACTCTCTGTGATACTTGTGATAAAATTATTGCTGATACTGTTTGAATCAAGGAGATCATTTTTATATACTGTCATTGTATACCCATCATATTTATTCAGTCCTTCCCAGGTGCCAAACCACATAAAGCCACGGCTATCCTGCATTATGCAAAATACATTGCTTTGAGAAAGACCTTCAGCGGTTCCTATATGGTCAAATTGTATATGGTGGCTTTGCGAAAAAGCAAAAGAAAAAAGGCAGTGCAGAAATATTAAAAAAAAATAGCGCAACGCTTTCATGCATTTTTTGTTTTCACATTAGTAATATTGTCATAAATATATTTTAAAATGCTGGTGTAGTATTTTATTTTAAATAACATCATGAGATGCTAAGGCCAACTTTACTGACTCATTTGTTTCTAAACAATCCTCCTGAAAATATTTTTGTATTATCCTGTTAAATGCTTCCGGTGTTAAAGGCTTATTTTCAAACCCTGAAATTTCCGGGTTGGCTTCTGCTCTTGCCATATCTTCCGGAAACAGAGAGGTAGTCAGCATGACCAATATTATTTTGCCTTTTTGTTTTTTT
>JAYUBR010000453.1:0-1769 GCA_043740775.1 Ferruginibacter sp.
CAGGGCACCACATTGTTTTTTGAATTTTCCAAAATAGAACGGATCAGCCTGGCAAACTTTGCTAAATATAAAGTAGCTTTTTCTTTTTCATCTACCTGGATAAGATTGTCGATGGAATTTAAACAATTGAAAATAAAGTGAGGGTTCATCTGCGCTCTCAGCGCCATCATTTCAGTGTCGGCAATTTTTTGTTTCATTTCAGCCTCGTGCCTTACTGTCTTTATTCTTCTCTTGTACAACCAAAAAATAAACAGCCCGGCTGCCAGTAAATAGGATGCCCTGAACAGTGTTTTTTTCCAGAATGGTGGCGTAATAATTATTTTAAAAGATGAAACAGGAGAAATTTTACTGCCATCGTCTGCTTTTACAGAAAAGACATATTCCCCGGGATCCAGGTTGGTATAGCTGGCAATGTTTTTTGAGCCTGCATTTACCCAGTTTTTATCTATTGCATCTAAACGGTAATAATAATTAATTTGCTGTAAGTTGGAAAAATTGAGTACAGCAAATTCAACGGTTAAAAAATTTTGCTGGTAAGGAAGCTGCACAGGTTTATTCACGTCAATTAATGAATCAATTGAAAGGGTGCTGTCAAAAATTTTGAATGCAGTTATCTCCACTTTTGCGGATGCTTTTTTTTCTGCTGTGATATTTGCCGGTGAAAAGAATATTATTTCAGTGGTACTGGAGGTTAGCCATCTTCCGTTTTTTAAAGCATAAAATGCAGCATTATTAAATTCACTATTAACAGTACCTGCCTCTACATTGAGCCGGGTAAATTTATTTTCCGGCATTTTGAATTTATACAGTTCATAATCTGTGGTAAACCATATATATCCTGCCGCATCTTTTTTTATTGCATGGATTGTATTGGAAGGTAAACCGTTTTTTGTAGTAAGCTGTGCGAAGGTCTTCATCTCGGGGTTAAAGATATTAAGGCCTCCATAACTGGTGCCGATAAGCAAACTGCCATCATCATATTCTTCAATACCGTTGCAGAGATTTGCCGAGATGGCATGTGAATTATTTTTATCCGGCAAATACACCGCTAAATAGATTCTTTTCTCCGTATCAAATTGTTTAAATCCTGTTTGAGTACTTACCCAGCAACGTTGTTTGCTGTCAAAGAAAATATTTATAGCAGGCCCATAGGTTTGTTCAATTCCCTTTACACTGCCGTTATAAGCATAAAATTTATTTTCCTGCTTATTCCATCCTGCTATTTTCCCATTATGTAATCCCATCCAGATATTCCCTTTATTATCTTTCGCCATACACCAAACGGTAGAGTTATTCAATTCCGGTGGACGAATGGTACTGATGGCTCCGGTTAAGGGATTATAAATATGGATAAAGCCATGCTGGCAACCCATCCAGATATTACCATCTTCATTTTCTGCAAAGCTCCATATCATGTTATATTGATAAGGCCCTTTTAAATAAATATTCCTTTTAAAATTAAAATTGCTGTCATAAACAGTAACACCGCCGCCCCAGGTACCGGCAATAATATCGCCGTTTGCGGCCTGTATAAAATTCAGAATCTCATTTTTGGAAATGGAGGATGCATTGTTTTCGTAGTGATGTATGGATTGAAAATATTGCCGGTATGGATTAAATATGTTGATGCCTTCGTCGGTGCCCAGCCAGATATTTTCTTCTTCATCCTGGAAGATGCAGGTAATGCTATAGTTGTAATGCAGGCCCTGCCTGTTTTTTTCATCATTGACAATAGCGGTAAAATTATCTTTTTCCCTGTTATATTTCAA
>JAYUBR010000454.1:0-1767 GCA_043740775.1 Ferruginibacter sp.
GGGAAATTTGCAGCGTAAGTAAATTTGTTTTAACGGTATGCACAGGAAGTGCATTGCTCGCAAAAACGGGACTACTGGATGGCAGAAAAGCTACCTCCAATAAAAAAGCGTTTGATTGGGTAGTAACGCAGGGAGAAGAAGTGCATTGGGTTAGAAGAGCCCGCTGGACAAGGGATGAAAAGTTTTACACTTCTGCCGGAGTGAGCGCCGGCATGGATATGACCCTGGGCTTTTTAAATGATATTCATGGAATTGAATTTGCCCGAAAAGTTGCCTTTGAAATTGAATATAACTGGATAGAAAATATGGAGCAGGATAATTTTTATCAGCAATAAAGTTAAAATAACAGGTAAAAAATAAAATTGATTAAAGTATTGTCATTAAATATTTTAACCTTCACGAATCCGTGCAATCAGTAATCATCAGTGTAATAAAAATGACAGGAGAAAAAGATCTGAACCAGCTTTTAAAATCAATGAAACCCATACACAATCCGGGGGAATTTGTTTTTTGTACCCTTAAAGATTTTACTGCAATAAATGTAAATGACGCAATACTGTTATTTAAAGAAGCTGAAGGGTATACTGTTATTCTGGAAAAAGAAAAGACAGACAATTTAAAGCTCCCTTATTCTTTTATATCTTCCTGGATCACGTTGGCAGTTCATTCTTCATTGGAGGCAGTAGGATTAACAGCGGCATTTTCAAATGCTCTTTCTGCTGCAGGGATAAGCTGTAATGTAGTGGCAGCGTACTATCACGATCATATATTTGTAAACACTGCTGATGCTGAAAAGGCAATGGAAATTCTTAACAGGTTTTCTGAGGAATGATTTTAACAATGTATCGGTTGTGCAAAACCGTGAAGCATCGCTGATATCAGGAAAGGCTTTTTACCAGTCTGCCAATTATCAATCCGTTAAAGTAAATCAATACAGTATAATTTCCCTTTTCAAAATTATGGGCGCTCACAGAAAAATGCAGTTGCTTTTCTTCGCCCTTTTCAAAACTGGTGGGTATTTTATTAGTGTAAATTTTTATGCCTTCGGGTGTATAAAAAGTACCAGCTTCCCAGTCGGAATTTTGCCCTGCTTTTCCGTTTGGGTGCAACACAGCAATGAAGATGTTTGCATTCTTGCGGGGGATGTTGCTTTTAATAATAAAAGAGCCACTTAATTTTTCTGTTTCAGATGCCTTAAAAGTTTCCAGTTCTTTATTATCTTTTACCTGCAAGGCTGTTACAACAATATCTTTTACAACAAAAGCCTGGGTTGGGGTAGTTTTACTTACAGGAGATTTACTGTGTGCAGGAGCAACATTTATATGCTGACTGCTGCCATCTTTATCCTCATTAAGCTCTTGCAGCATGGCTTTCAGCCGCTTGTTCTCTTTTTCAATATTAAAATTCCGGTTTTGCAGTTGAGCTACTTTTAACTGCAGTTCATCAATTTTTCCACGGGCGGTAGTAAGGGTTTCTTTACTGCTTTTATTTTTTAAAATTGCATTGATCTCATCTTTTAATGTGTTGATCTCATTTAATTTGACATCTACATTTCCTATCAGCGAATCGGTAGAAACTTTTACAGAATCAATCCTGGAATCCAGTTTATTGATTGTAGAGGTATATATTTTCAGCAGCGAATCATAGGTGCTGACCGTATCAGTAGTAGTAGTTAGTTGTATCTTTTTATGCGGTTTGCTGATTTCTTTTTGGCTGCTGCTAAAAAACTGATAACCCCAGATAGAAAGTAAAACCAATGATAGCGAT
>JAYUBR010000455.1:0-6021 GCA_043740775.1 Ferruginibacter sp.
GCAATTGAGAAACATTACCACCGTTGTTGGCACGCAGTGGTGCTTTAATATGTTCAAAGCGTAGATGATCTAACGCAACATCCTCTTTACGTTCTTTACCATAGGCAGAGGAAACATTGGGCAACTGCTCCACATCACCCCTGTTTAAAATCCATTGTTCACGCAAGCGAGGCAATCCTTTTTTGATATCAATAGTTGCAGCTTCATCGGTATATGCCCCGCTGGTATCGTACACAATTACCGATGGATTATGTTCCATTTTGCCGGTAGATAATTTTGTAGGCGAAAGGGTTATTTCCCGCATGGCCACTTTAATTGGGTGCAACTTTCCACCTACAAATATTTTTTTGGATGCAGGAAAGGGTTTACAAGAAATGGTTTCCTGTTCGGGTGCCTTGTCTGTTTTTTTCATACAACTATAGTTTTAAAGAAATGATTTTATGTTTATTTTAAAATATTAATTAAAGTCAGAAGCATCACCTCCCGATACTCATAGGAATATCTTTTAAATAGAACGCAGTAAATAGCATTAACCGCCTTGTGTAGCTTTTATAACCAACAGTTTGTCGTTGTGCCGAAGCTCATAGCTATTCCACTGTGCTTTAGGAACAATGGTTTCGTTAACAGCCACGGCAATGCCTTTTTGCTTTTCTCCTATCCAATTGTTTAAAGCAATTTGAATAGAAGTTTTTTCTACAACTTGATGCGTTTGATTGTTTAAAATGATTTCCATTCCTTTAATAGATTAAATAAAACTTCAGGAATGCAAAATGTGGAGTATATTTCTACTTTTCCCTTCGGCAGCATTATCTGCATCAGGTTCGCAGGGTATAATCTCAGCCTTATCGGCACCCCTAAAGTTCTGGACAAATGTAGGTAAAAATCCTAAACAGGAAATTAATTAGTTGTTAACAGTATTTAGATTATGAATTTTAGTTGCTATTATTCACAGCACCCGCTGACACTACAGGGGAAATTCCCCCAATAATGTTTTCCAGAAATATAACGTGTAGCTTTCATTCCATTTGATTTGCTACATCATTGAAATGTACCAGTTGTTCCGGTGAAAAGTTGACCGCATCAACAGCAGCAATAATTTTTTCATCTGCTTTTTTTAAAAATTAACTTTTACAGAGTGCTCCTTCAATGATATTCGTTAGCTGAAAAGATGATATTGATATCCATTCGTCAATTTTCCTTCCATTTCAATATTAACAAAAAGCTTTTTTTAATATTGATACATTTGGATAGTTAGAATTTAAAAATGCAAAAAAATATAAAAATAACACTCAGTTTTACTTATTTCATTTTTATTGGTGAATTAATGGTTGCACAACAACTGGTTAAAAGGCCATTTCCCAACCATGTAAAATATGCAGCGGATGTCATTGAACCTAACCATGTTTCCCAACAGCAATTAGATGATAGCGTTCGCTCCTTTTATGTTAAATGGAAGGAACGTTACCTCAATGATGATGCGGGTGAAGGGCAATATTATATCTGGGCTGAAGGTGCTGCCGGAAGCAATAAAAAATGTGTTTCTGAGGGGCAAGGTTATGGAATGATGATTGTTTCATTCATGGCAGGATATGATACCTTAGCTCAAAAAATTTACGATGGCCTTTTCAAATATTATAAGCAGCATCCAGGTAAAAAAAGTCCTTTCCTGATGGCCTGGGCACAAAACAATTTCTTTAAAAATGTGGATGGAAGTTCAGCAGCGGATGGAGATATGGATATTGCTTATTCTTTATTGCTGGCCAATGTCCAGTGGGGAACAGATGGAAGTATTAATTATTTGAAAGAGGCCCAATCTTTAATTGCTGCAATAAAGCAAGAAGAAATAAACGCCAAAACGTTTTCTGTTTTATTAAGTAATTCAATTGAAGCTGACAGCAAAGATTATTTTGATATGCGGTCTTCTGATTTTATGCCTGCACATTTTAAAGTATTCAGGGATGCAACCAATGACGGGCTATGGGATAAAGTCATTAATAGCAATTACAGACTGTTCAGTTTTTTACAAAATAAATACAGTGCCGACGCAGGCCTTTTGCCGGATTTTATTCAACATATAAATACTTCCCCAACTCCTTCCATCCCTAATTATCTTGAATCGAAATATGATGGCAAGTACAATTACAATGCCTGCCGCGTTCCGTGGCGCATTGCTACTGACTATATTATTAATGGAGACATACGTTCGAAGGCAATAGTAGAAAAAATAAATAAATGGATTAAGGAAACTACACAAAATAATCCTGATAATATTTCTGCCGGATATACTTTGGAAGGCGATGATATTAAAAGCAGGAATTTCGAAGCCATGAGTTTTATTGCATCCTTTGCAGTTGCAGCAATGGTTGATCCGAAGCATCAGGTTTGGCTTAATAAATTATGGGATTATATTGTAGGCTTCGATCTGGATCAATATGATTATTACGATAACAGCATTAAAATGATTGGCCTGATTATTTTATCAGGTAATTATTGGGCTCCTGCTGCCCGGGAATTTTTAAAAAATTAGTCTGGTCTGAAATAAAGAATCCTGCTTTTTTTATCTGAAAATTCTTTTAGTTTTTATTCCTCCCAGTCTCCTCCGGATACAGTTGATACACCGGATCACTTTGCCAGTATTGTTTGGTATCTATATCCATCATGCTGAGTTTGCCTGTAAAGGCAGCACCAGTATCTATGTTCCACACATTGCAGGCCTGCATGGGTGTGCCTGCATCATAATACAGGGTGGGTGTATGGCCAATGTAAATTTCATCAAACAGCTTAAGTCTTTTTGGAAAAAAAATAGAGCCAGGTTTTATACGCTTGTTCATAGTGATGGCCGTTTCCCACAGTGTTCTGTCCCAACTTAAATTAGCCGGATTCAATTCTTTTTGCGGACCGTGGTTAGCCGTAAAACCGGCATGAACGAATAACCTGTTGTGCTCGTCAACTAAATAGTAGGGCATCTGTTCAAAAAAAACAAGGTGCCTGCTCCTGGTGGCGGCATTGGTATCCGCATAACTGTTCAATGTTTCTTCACCTCCATGAATAAGCCAGGTAGTTTCTATTGTACCGTTCCGTAACCATTCCTTACACCATATATCATGATTACCTTTTATAAATATACATTCATGGCTTTCTTTAAGTGTAAGCAGGTAGTTCATTACCTCTTCAGATTCACTCCAGCCATCTACATAATCTCCGAGAAAGATCAGTTTATCAGCTATAGTAACGCCTGCTCTTTCAAATACCTGGTGCAATGCTTTCAACCCGCCATGTATATCACCAATTACTAAAGTTCGTTTCATGTTTCAAGTATTGAGAAGGTACAACATCCGCCCGCCAAATAGTTTAGATTCGCAAATGAAATACCAATCATCTTCTTGCATAACTTTGATACCAGAATAACCGCATGGTATTTCCGGTTAAGTGCATAAAATTATTTCTTTATAAAATTACACCGATGATTGCTATTCCATCCACTATTATTGAGTTCCTGCAAACTCCTTATACTTTAACGGACCAGCAGATTCATTTTTACCAAACCAACCGGTTTATAAAATTGAAAGAACTGATCAATAAAGAAACACTTGACTTTTTTAATACCGCTATTACCCAGCAGGTAAATTTGTTGAATACTGTTGATACTGCTTTGGAACAAAGAAGCAGTTATGGAAAAGCTTTTTTGCAAATATTCAATCTTTGGCGGCAGGATGAGCTGGTAAAGCAATTGGTATTCAGCAAAAGAATTGCAACCGTAGCAGCCAGTTTAATGCAAACCGATGGGGTAAGAATTTACCACGACCAGGCTTTATTTAAAGAAGCAGGTGGTGGCATAACGCCCTGGCATGCCGATCAATATTACTGGCCTTTGGAAACAGATAAAACCATCACCGCCTGGATTCCTCTGCAGGAAACGCCGTTAGAAATGGGCCCCCTTGAATTTAGTGCAGGCAGCCACCGGATTGTGGAAGGAAGGGAACTGGAAATTGGTGATGAAAGTGAAATACTGATACAACAACGGTTAAGGGTTACCGATTTTAAACACATCATTGAACCATTTGATATGGGCGAAGTGAGTTTTCATTCTGGCTGGGTATTTCACCGGGCAGGGGCAAACAGAACCAGCCAAATGCGTAAAGTAATGACCATTATTTATATGGATAAAGCAATGCGTTTAAAAAATCCGGAGAATGAAAATCAAATAAATGACTGGAATACCTGGTGCCCTGGTTCGGTGATTGGTGAAGTAATTGATAGCCCAATCAATCCTGTAATTTAATAAATAATTTTGCAGAAAGTTATATAAACTCTGCCCGGTTTTGATTTACCCGCTCCCGGCTAAAACAAGCGTCTTTGTGGGGTGAATTTTTACCTGTGCTGTAGAATAGATAGAACAATTATACCAGTTAAGATACCAGATGCTTAATAAGCTATTCATTTGCAGGTTAAAAATAAAACAATTCTTAAACAGGTTATTTGGTTAATAATTTGCCTGGTTAAATAATAATCAAAAATATTATTATGAAAAAGACCATCGTAATCGCCTTAGGCGCCAGTATTTTTTTAGCATCTTGTGGCAATCAAACTTCGGATAATAATAGCTAGAACAATTCTGACAGCATTGTCAATATGCCAATAGATACTACGCTTAAAGGAACCGGAGGTGCTATGGAAACAACACCTCCTGCATTAGGTTCTCAGGGCGCACCTAATGCTGGCAACACAGCAATAGGAACAAGTAATGCCAGTGGCAATGTTACTGCACCTATTGGCACCAACCGTACAGTGGGAAAAGACAGTATTGATATGAGAGGGACCGGAAGCACCCGGATGAGTACCCCGAAACCTGCGCACGATAAAAGCACCGATTCTGTAAAAGTAAAAAAAGGATAACGGGAACAATATGAAGTTTTAAAAATACTGACCGGGCACCATGGATTTGTATAAAGCACAAAGCTTTTGATAATAACCCATCTCCTGTATTTTTATATTCAGCGAGCATTTATTGTAGTACATCATATAGGCTGATTGAATTTTAAAGCCATATTACTTCATGAATGTTAGTCCATTTGTGGGAACGCTTCTTTGTAATTTGTACTCCATATATTTACATCTTTATTAAATTTTAATTGTCAGCTTTTGTAACTACCTTATATCAGCAGAAAATAATTCAGGTGTATTTCAATTGCCTTTTCCGGCATCAATAACTGCTTCAGATGACAGCATTTTATCAATTAAATACAGAACAGGTTACAGCCGGATTGAACACATCTTATTCAGGTTTAAACAGAGAAGCAATTCCATTACTGCAAAATAAATATGGGGCAAATATATTAAAGCAAACCAAACAAAAAAGCAGGCTAATTATGCTGCTTGGTCAGTTTACAGATGTAATGATCCTTATCTTAATAGTTGCGGTTGTAATTTCATTTATTGCAGGGGAGCATACCGATGCATTTGTTATTCTTGCCATTATTATCGCCAACGCATGGATGGGTTATTCGCAGGAATACAATGCAGAAAAATCAATCAGCCTGCTTCAAAAAATGGCTCCGCAGTTTGCACTGGTACTGCGTGATAATAATCCTTTTAAAATACAGGTTAGCGAACTGGTTCCCGGAGATATAATTATTTTAAACGCAGGCGATATTGTTCCTGCAGATGGAAGACTAATTACGGTACATTCTTTTGCCACTGCAGAAGCGTCCCTTACCGGTGAAAGTTTTTCTGTTGAAAAACATACCGGGGCCATCAATCAGCAAAATCTTGTTCCTGGCGATCAGCACAATATGGTTTTTAAAGGAACCATCGTAAGTGCGGGTTCAGCCAAAGCAGTTGTAACCACCATTGGAATGAATACCGAGCTGGGAAAGATAGCCGGTATGCTGAAACCCGGAGTACAACAAACGCCACTGCAAAAAAGACTGGCCGTATTTAGTAAGCAATTATCCATTATTGTTGCCATCATTTGCCTGCTTGTATTTGGTTTAGGCTTATGGCGGGGCGAACCCGCTTTTC
>JAYUBR010000456.1:0-6016 GCA_043740775.1 Ferruginibacter sp.
GATGCACTCAGAATCATGAGCTGGAATGTGGCGCAGTTTGATATTTTGCAATTCAAAAAAGATCCTTCCGTACACAACAATATGATTGATCTTATCAATCAGTATCAGCCAGATATTGCCTGTTTTCAGGAAATGGTGGCGGGGGATAGTATCATTGATCTTAACAACAAATATTACCACAAATTCGCTTTTTATTCTATCCAGGATTTTGAACTTTCCCTGCATTTTGCGGATGAATATTACAGTTATAACTGGAAAGAAAATTACCTGAGCAGCCAGCATTTCGGTATCATTATTTTTTCAAAATATCCCATCATCGACAGGCATACCATTGCCATCTATCCCAACGATTACAATTCTATTTTTCAGTATGTGGATATTGTTAAAGATGCAGATACTATCAGGGTTTTTAATCTTCATTTACAGTCATTAAAATTTAGCCCGGTTAACCTGCAATACATTGATAACCCTTCCATGGAATCTGATACTGACCTGCAAAAATCAAAAAACATCATTGTAAAATTTAAGAAGGGATTTTTAAGAAGGCAGGTACAGGCAGACAGGATACGGGAGGAAATTGATAAGAGCCCTTACCCCGTTGTAGTTTGCGGCGACTTTAATGATGTGCCCAACTCCTATGCTTATGAAACAATTGGCAAAGGTTTACAAAATGCATTCGAAAAAAAAGGTGCTGGTTTAGGCAGAACATTTAGTGGGATAGCGCCCACCCTGCGCATTGATAATATTTTTGTAGATGACCGTTACCAGGTTGATCAGTATGTATGCGTCAAAAAAAAATTGAGCGATCATTTTCCAATAATTACAGATGTTACCCGTTTACCAAACAGATAGTTAAATACAAGGAATTGTTACACTTAAAAAATTATACAAATTGTATAATTTTTGTACCTTTATCAAACTTTAATTATCATGAAAGTAAAGATTATTAAATCAGATGACAGGAAGATTATTGATTCCCGAATAATCAGGTCTGACGATTTAATACTTCCCTCATTAACGTATGGCTGGAGGTTTAACTTCAAAAAGCATTCAAAAAAAGGAGATTTTGAAACGTACGTATTAGTTTGTTTAGAAACCCCTAAAACAATTGAGGGCTGCCTTATTTTTCAGATGAAAGAAGCAGTGGAACCATACATGGCATACATTGAAATTGCGCCACACAATAAAGGGAAAAATAAAAAATTCAATCAGGTTGCAGGTTGTTTAATTGCATTTGCCTGTAGGCTAAGTTTTATTAAAGGAAAGGAACATTTTAAAGGGTGGCTTTCATTTGATGTTCTGGAAGAAAACAAACAAGACGAGATTAAATTAATGGCATTATATTGTAAAAAGTACGGAGCTTTAAAATATAACCAAACAACTATGGTGATTACGCCCGAGGCTGGAGAAACATTGATTAGTCAATTTTTAAATTAATTACTATGAAAAGCAATAAAGAAATTCTGGTAAACGATATTTGGAATAAAAAGAAAAGTGAAGATTTAAAAGACTTCATCCTTTCGCATTCTAAAAAACAATCTGATGAACGAAAACTAAGAAATGAATTGCTTTCAATTCAATTTCAAATAGAAGATTACATAGAAAATGACAGCTATAGTAACAAGTTATTGATCTTTGACTTTGTTAAGATGTATCTTAAAACGCTAAATGTTACTCAAAAAAAATTAGCCAATTTATTTGAAATGAAAGATAGCAATTTGCATAAGTATTTGGTTGGTGAAAGAAAACTAAATGCAAATATTGTTTTGAAATTAAGTTCGTTTTCTCATACTACTCCAGAACATTGGTTAAGAGTTCAAGTCAAAAACGAATTAATTGAAATTACTAAGGAAAAGGCAAATGCAGGAAAGTATCAGAAATATGACTATAGAAATTTATTGGTGACTTCTGAAGACTAAGAGTTATGCTAATACAGTTTACAAAAAATGCGGCCGGACACTGCTTTCACTTTATCTTTCAGCAATATTACACAATAGTTGTCAGCGGAATATAGAACTTGAAATCTGTCACCTTGCCAAGCCTTAGCAGCGATCTGCCAATTTCATTATATTTAATTTGCGTGCAATCTTTTTAATAAATATTTATTTAGTAGCTGTTGTTGCCGTTGTGGCATAGCATAATATCTTTGTGTAAATAGGCTGTTATTTAAATTGTTTTGATTATAAAAAACCCTAACCATATTATAGAAGGGATGCACAATAATTCAATTTGCTGAGATAAAACAGGAGCTTTAAAAAGCCGTGTACAGATTAATACGCTAACAATTTGACTATTGGATTTTTAAAAATAGTTAACAATCAAAATAAAAGAATGTCTTTAAAAGTTTACAACTCCTACACCCGTACAAAAGAAGTATTTACTCCCATTACACCTGGCTATGCAGGCATGTATGTATGCGGACCAACAGTAAGCGGCGAAAGCCATTTAGGCCACGCAAGGCCCTACATTACTTTTGATTTTATATACCGGTACCTTACTTATAAAGGATACAAAGTGCGCTATGTGCGTAACATTACAGATGCTGGTCATTTTGAAGAAGAAGGAAAAGAAGCGGAAGATAAAGTAAGTAAAAAAGCAATCCTCGAAAAACTGGAACCGATGGAACTGGTGCAGAAATACACCAATCTTTTTCATTGGGCCATGCTGCAGTTTAATTGTGTGGAGCCAAGTATTGAGCCTACTGCTACCGGCCATATTGTAGAGCAGTTAAACATGATTGAAAAAATTATTGCCGAGGGCTATGCGTATGAAGTAAACGGCTCTGTATATTTTGATTTAAAAAAATATGCTGCCACACACGATTATGGAAAGCTAAGCGGCCGCGTAATGGACGATTTGCTGGAAACAACAAGAGCGCTGGACGGGCAGCAGGAAAAAAGGGACAAAGCAGATTTTGCCTTGTGGAAGTCGGCTGCACCGGAACATATTATGCGTTGGAAAAGCCCATGGGGAGAAGGTTTTCCCGGATGGCACATTGAATGTTCGGCTATGGCCACAAAATACCTGGGTGCTGAGTTTGATATTCATGGTGGCGGTATGGACCTGCAGTTTCCACATCATGAAAGTGAAATTGCGCAAAGTATCATCTGCAATCATCATACCCCGGCTAAGTATTGGATACACAACAATATGATTACCATCAATGGTAAAAAAATGGGTAAGAGTTACAATAATGTAATTAAGCTTACAGAAATGTTCAGTGGTAATCATCCTTTATTAACCCAGGCTTTTTCGCCCATGACCATTCGGTTTTTTATTTTACAAAGCCACTACCGCAGCCCGGTAGATTTTAGCAGTGAAGCGTTGGTGGCCAGTGAAAAAGCGCTGAAAAGATTGTGGGAAGCTTACGAGACATTAAAGAAATTAACCGTAGGCATTGAGCAGCAGGCAACAGATGCTGCGCTGGATGCAAAAGTAGTGCAGTGGATAAATGAGTTGGATGAATTTATGGATGATGATTTTAGTACCGCTAAAATATTAGCCAATATGTTTGAACTGGCCCCTGTAATCAACGGCATTAAAGATGGGCATATTGCTGCCAATGCACTTGCCGGTACAACCCTTGTTTTATTGCAGCAACAGTTTAAAATTTACCTGAAAGATGTATTTGGTTTAACACATACCACCGGTGCAGATGACAATATCTTGCAGGGTGTAATGCAGTTGCTGATTGATATCCGTAAAGAAGCCAAAACCAAAAAAGATTACGCCACCTCCGATAAAATAAGAAAACAGCTTACTACCCTCGGCATTGAATTAAAAGATGAAAAAGATGGCAGCATGAGTTGGAACAGATAATTTTTTGAATTAAATTTTCATTCGAAATCTATTCAGCAGTTTGTTTTACATTTAAACATGGAACACATACAATACCTCAGTAAAGATAAAAAGCTAAAAAAAATAATTGCGCTTCAGGAGCCTTATGTGCTGGTTAGCCGAAAAAATGTGTACCTGCATTTGTGCAGTTCTATCATGAGTCAGCAGTTGAGTACCAAGGTGGCTGCTGTTATTTACAACCGCTTTTTAAATTTATATAAAAACAAAAAACCAAGCCCTCAGCAGATCATTGATACACCTGTTGAAACCCTTCGCAGCATTGGTTTATCCAATGCCAAAGCACAATATATTCAGAATGTTTGCAGGTTCTTTTTAGCCGAAAAAATCACCGATGCAAAGCTGCATAAAATGAGCAATGAAGAACTGATAAAATATCTTTCTTCTATAAAAGGGGTGGGGCAATGGACTGTTGAAATGATTTTGATGTTTACTTTAGGAAGGGAAGATGTATTTGCACTTGACGACCTGGGCATACAACAAAGCATTGCTAAGTTGTACCAACTGGATGCTACTGATAAAAAAGTATTGAAAGAAAAAATGCTGCAGGTTTCAGCAAAATGGAGTCCTTACAGAACCTATGCCTGCAGGTATTTATGGGGATGGAAAGATAATGTGCCAAAAGTTTAAAAAACTATTTCCTGCACAATTGCCTCCAGATATTTTTGATCGGTTTCATCAAACAAATTCTCTTTTTCACTATCCACATCCAGTACACCCAACACCTCATTGTTGCGGATAATGGGTACAACAATTTCCGATACTGATAAACTGCTACAAGCAATATGGCCGGGGAATTTTGCTACATCCGGCACTATGAGTGTTTGCGCTTGTTGCCAGCTGCTACCACAAACACCACGGCCTTTTTTAATACGGGTACAGGCTACTGGTCCCTGGAAAGGACCTAATACCAACTCCCCATTTTTAACAAGGTAAAAGCCAACCCATAACCAGCTAAACTGTTCTTTAAGCGCCGCGGTAATATTGGCCAGGTTGGCCACCAGGTCCCGCTCACCTTCAATCAACCCTTTTATTTGAGGAAGAAGAGTTTCATACATTTCCTGTTTTGTACCCATTGCTATCTGTAAATCGTCTGCCATTTTGTAAAGATAAAAAAATGAGGAATCTAAAAAAGTTATCTCATTCTGTAAAAATAAAAAATGGCTATTTCATTTTGAAATAGCCGCTGAATATACATGAGTCTGGTTTAAAATATTGTTTTAAAAAAGTCTTTCATATCGTTCCATGACTTTTTATCCGCAGCCTCATTGTATGCAATTGGCATATTGAATTTTTTACCATTGGCTGTAGCATCGGGATTTGAAAATGCATGCGTGGCATCCGGATACACGATAAAAGTATAAGGCACTTTCAAAGAATCCAGATTGCCTTTAAAGTTTTTAATATCAGCTTCGGTGATAAATTTATCCGCAGCGCCGTGGCAAACTAAAATTTTTGCCTTTGTAGAACCTGCCGTCGCAGGCACCGTAGCCAAACCTCCGTGAAAGCTTACCACCCCTTTAAAATCCATCCCCAGTTTAGCAGCATTCAGTACCATGGAACCACCAAAGCAATATCCAATAGCAGCCATTTTGCTGGCATCCGTTTGAGGGTATTCTTTTAATTTATTTACAGCCGCTTCAATTCTTGACTCGCCTAATTTCGGGTCTTTGTAAAATGGGGTTGCATATTCCTGTGCC
Organism: Ferruginibacter sp.; assembly: GCA_043740775.1. Lineage (GTDB taxonomy): Bacteria > Bacteroidota > Bacteroidia > Chitinophagales > Chitinophagaceae > Ferruginibacter. The sequence continues at coordinate 5,556 of JAYUBR010000456.1, forward strand.
TGCTTTGGATCAGCCGCTATTTTATCATCGCCGTACATGTCAACCGCAATGGCAATATAACCCAGTTCGGCTAATTGACGTGCCCTCCATTTTGAGTAATCATTATTGCCCCACCATTCTGGCACCACAATAATTGCGGGTCTTTTTCCTTTTTGATTACCATCGTATGCAATAAAGCTTTTCAGGTTTGTGCCATCGGAAGAATAGCTTACTTCTTCTGTTTTTATAGACGCTTTATTCTGCGCTGTAAGAGAGAATAGTGAACTCATAAAAATAGCTGTTAATAGTAAATGAAGCTGTTTGATCATTGTTCAGGTTTTTTAATTTGGTATTAAAACATTTATTGTGCCGGATTGTTTACAGAAAAATGAATCCGTAGTTTTTATGCTCCGGCTTTTATTTGACCAGCTTTAGTTCACTTATAATATTTTTTGCGCCGCCCAATTTATCGATACACCAGA
>JAYUBR010000457.1:0-1763 GCA_043740775.1 Ferruginibacter sp.
TTTACAAACAATAATGCTACTACTTTACTGGCTGATATCAGCAACAGTAAAAAAGGATATGCTTTGGTAAGCATTATCAATACTACAGGCGTTGTATTGCAACAAACAAAACAGTACATCACATTGCCTTCTACCAGGATAATGTTGCCCATTGCAAATTATGCAGCCGGTGAATACTTTCTCAGGGTTACCACAGATAATGAAGTTTATTCAATAAAAGCATTTATAAAATAAGAAGATAACGCATGCTGTAAACCCCAAAAACAACGAAGCTTTTGGGGTTTTTATTTTATAAAAATTACGGTTGACTGCTTTTTTCTGTATTGAATTTATACCCTGTTTATTTTTATTGTCCGATATTACAACCATAAAAATATAAACCGATTAACACATGAAAAAATTCTCTTTTCTCTTTTACTGATTTTATGTATGCCCTTTCCTTTTCGCAGGGCAAGGCTATTGAGAGCCTTGTTATCCATAGTAAGATATTGGCCAAAGATGTTAAGTATTCCATCTATGCCCACCGATTATGAAGGCTCACAACGCAGGTACCCGGTACTGTACTTATTGCATGGTTTTTCGGATGATGAAACCGGCTGGGCACAATTTGGTAAAGTACAAAAAATAACCAACGAAACAATTGCCAAGGGTGATGCCACACAAATGATTATTGCCATGCCGGATGCAGGTGTATCCTGGTACATCAATGATGCTTCAGGCAAAGTACCTTTTCAAGATTTTTTTATAAAAGAATTTATCCCCTACATTGATTCGGTTTATAAAACACGCAGCAAAAAAGAATACCGTGCAGTGGCAGACTTGTCAATGGGTGATTATGGATCGTTGATTTACGGAATGAAACATCCCGATTTATTTGCAGCTTGTGCATCATTAAGCGCTGCTCACTTTTCCTGGTTGAAAAGAGTCATGAAACTGAGCGAAAAAAAATTACAATTTAATTTCTTCATCACTATCATCAAAAAAACGAAACTCAGTTAAGTGATAAGTAGATTTGGAAACTATTTTAATTTTTTGTTTGTATTTCCAGCTCCATTTTCTGCGTTTTGAGATAAGGCCACTGGTAAGAAAAGTATACAGGATCGGGTTAACTTCAATAGTAAGCCCCTTGTGATTTTGCATTATTAAATAACTCAGATTCTTTTCAATTTCATCTTCCAGAATTAAGGTGGATGAAATTTTTCCTGTACCGTTACAACTGGGGCAAATTTCTGATGTATTGATATTCATTTCCGGCTTCATGCGTTGCCGGGTAATTTGCATTAAACCAAATTTACTGATGGGTAATACAGCGTGTTTAGCCCTATCCGTTTTCATAAACAATTCCATTGAATCGGCGAGGCGTTTTTTATTTTCCATCAATTTCATATCAATGAAATCAACAACAATAATGCCTCCCAAATCTCTTAACCGGAGTTGTCTTGCAATTTCTTCAGCCGCCTCCAGGTTGGTTTCCAGGGCATTTTGCTCCTGGTTATTGCTTACACTTTTATAACCGCTGTTTACATCAATTACATGTAATGCTTCTGTATGTTCTATAATTAAATAGGCTCCGCTTGGCAGATTTACCGTTTTTCCAAAAGCAGCTTTTACCTGTTTTGTAATGCCAAAACTGTCAAATATTGGCGAGCCATTATTGTAGAAGGTAACAATATCAGCTTTTTCAGGAGCTATGCGCTGAATATAACTTTTGGTTTCTGCAAAAATCGTTTTATCATTTACCACTATACGATTAAAATCTTCAT
>JAYUBR010000458.1:0-1762 GCA_043740775.1 Ferruginibacter sp.
CTGCATTCCACTTCTGAACCTTCTGCCTGAAAGGCAATCTGGCCCTGGCTTGCAGTGCAATTAAACCCATCATTTACCAGGTCGCCGTTTACCCAGATACGCACCGAATTTTTATAACATTCAATCACCATCCGGTTCCATTCGCCCACCGGCTTTTCAGAACTGTCTGTAAGATTTTTTATGCGACGGCCCTTGCCTTCTGTAATGCCCCAGTCTTTTTTGGGGCCGCGTTGTTGCTCCATATTTTTCACGCTGATGTCTTCCACAATACACCAAAAATCACCGGCATTATTGTGTTCCATCTGTGCCTCAATGGATTTGGGAAACATTTTGTATAGCGCTCTCGGAGTAGAGGCATGCACCAATATACCACAGTTGCCCGGCTTGCCCGCAAAACGGTATTCAACCACCAGCCGGTAATTTTTATACACTGAATCTGTAATCAGGTGGCCCTGCGGATTGCCCATACTAACCAACATGCCATTGCGTACAATAAAAGGATTTTTTGCCAATGCATTGGTATCCGTTTCCGGAACATCCACATGCCAGCCGGTTAAATCTTTGCCATTAAAAAGCGAATGCGGCTGGGCAATCGTTTTATTAAAAAGCATTGAAATAAAAATCGCAAACAAAGTATACACAATCCTGCATTTACGCAATGACATGAGTCAGTTTTTATGAATGATAAAAAAGATATTTTGTATTCTCTTTGCAGCTTTTCGTTCGGCCTCACCCAAACCCTCTCCAAAGTAGAGGGCTTTAAAACCCCTTACTGCAAAGGGTTCTCCTATTATTTAGTCTGCTAATAAAAGCAGAATCTGGAATACAAAACAGCAAATTATTTTTTCAACTTCGCCACCTGGTCATTGTAAAACTTCACGGTTTCAATTACATCCGGCACATTGTGCTCCCAGTTGGATTCATGTTCAATAGAAAACATCCCTTTAAAATTTTGCCTGTTTAATTCTGCAAAAACCGGAGCAAAATCAATTACGCCTTTGCCAACAATGGTATCTGCGGCGTCTGTTTTATCAAAGGTTTTAATGTCTTTTAAATGAACGCCGTAAATATGGCCTTCCAGTTTTTTCAGGCAGTCAACAAGGTTTAAACCATTGCGGGCCCAGTGGCCTAAATCAGCACAAGAGCCAATATTTTTATGGCCGGTTACAGCAGCCAGTACAGAGTCAGGATGCCAGTATGCATTTGGTTTTGGATGGTCATGAATGGCTATTTTTATACCATACACTCCCGCAAGACTATCTGCCATATCCCATTGTGTTTTGATGGGTTCGGAAGTAATATAGCTCAACCCGAATTCTTTGGCCAGTTCAAAAGTTTTTGTCCACTCATCTTTACCATTAGGTGTTGTTACACCCATAGCTACTATTTGAATGTTGTGTTGTTTTAACAGGTCTTTTAATTTTTGCCTTCCCGGCGCAGACATCCTGATACCGAAAGTATCCTTGCTGGTTTTGTCAAAAGGCTGACCGAGAAAAGCTTCAATGTATCTAACACCAGCGCTATCTGCTTTTGCTATTGCTTCGCTTTGTGTAAATAAGCGGAACGTCCAAAGTTGTACACCGATCTTCCAGTCGCCGGTATTATCAACATGAGCAGTAATACTGCTGTCTTTTGAAGTTGTGGCAGTCTCGTCTTTTGAAGTGGATGCATTATTGCAGGAGAAAAAAATCACCAGCACTGCAATGGCGCTGAAAAGGAAAATTTTGTTTTTCATTCTGGCAAGTTTATAGTTTTAAAGTTA
>JAYUBR010000459.1:0-6010 GCA_043740775.1 Ferruginibacter sp.
ATTGGTGTACAGGAACAGTGGTAACGCAATTACCAAAACAAAAAATTTGCAATGTATCATCTTTCAAAGGTCTTTAAAGTTTTTTAATTGGGAGGTATAGATTTTAATTAATAAATTGCCCAAAAACGAAACATTCCTACTTTTTAACTGTTGCTGTTTGTTGTTCAATAAAGAAGAAAAAGTACAAAAGTGCGACGCCAATGAAGCTAAATAGTAGTTGATTGTTTGGCCAAAAATTAAATTATAAACTATAACAAAAAAAATAAAAAAAATGGCACAAGTTAAAGAAGGGGATGTTGTAAAAGTACATTATACCGGTAAGTTAGTTAATGGAGAACAATTTGATTCTTCGGTGGGCAAAGAGCCATTGGAATTTACCGTGGGCGCAGGGCAAATGATTAAAGGCTTTGATGCCGCAATGCCGGGCATGAATGTTGGCGACAAGAAAACCATCAATATTGCACCGGAAGAAGGATATGGTCATAAAAGTGACGAAGCAATTATTGAGTTTCCAAAGGAGCAGATACCTGCCGATATGAAACTGGAACCGGGGATGCCGCTAACGCTTAGCAACCAGGAAGGGCAGCCTGTACCTGTTATTGTTGTTGAAGTAAAAGAGGATGTGATTATTTTAGACGCCAATCATTTTTTAGCCGGGGAGGAACTGGTGTTTGATATTGAACTGGTAGAAATAGTGTAATAATTTTAAATTTAAGTTTAAGAGCAGTTTGTAATTTACGGACTGTTTTTTTGTGCCGATGAATCAATGGAAGATGACTAAATTTACAGATACTATTTCAATATTTACAACTGAATCAATGATACAAATAAGTCCGGATAATATGGCCGAACGGTTTATGCGGTATGTGCAGATAGATACACAGAGCGATCCTGTAAGCACAGCGCATCCGTCAACAGAAAAGCAAAAAGACCTTAGTAAATTATTGTATAAAGAACTGCGGGGAATGGGTATAACCGAAGCGGACACAGATTCTTACGGTTACGTGTATGCGACAATACCCGGTAACAGTGATAAAAAAAATATCCCGGCCATTTGTTTTTGTGCGCATGTAGATACTGCGCCGGATTGCAGTGGTACCAATGTAAAACCTATCCACCACCGGTATTATGATGGAGCGGATATTGCATTGCCGGATGATACAACGCAAGTGCTCACCACCAATGCATCGCCTTATTTAAAAGAACATATTAACCATGGCATCATTACTGCCAGTGGTTTAACGCTGCTGGGTGCTGATGATAAAAGTGGTGTGGCAGCCATCATTGAAGCCGCCCTTTTTTTTATGCAAAACCCCGCAGTAAAACATGGCGATATAAAAATTTTGTTTACTCCCGATGAAGAGGTTGGTAAGGGTACGGCTAAAGTAGATATGCAAAAACTGGGCGCACAGTTTGGCTATACTTTAGATGGAGGAGAAGCAGGCAGCCTGGAAGATGAAACCTTTAGTGCAGATGCTGCTACCATAACCATTAACGGGGTGATTGTTCATCCGGGTTATGCAAAAAATAAACTATTGAATGCATTAAAAATTGCCGGTGCGGTGCTGGATGCTTTACCTAAAAATGAATGGAGTCCGGAAACAACTTCTGGCAAGGAAGGATTTGTACACCCGGTTGCTATAAATGGAATTTCAGAAAAAGCTACCATACAATTTATAGTTAGGGATTTTACATTGGCAGGTTTGCAGCAGCATCATGACCAGCTGAAAAAACTTGCTGAAGAAGTAGTAGCAGGCTTTCCAGGTGCTACTATGGAATACACCGCTACAGAACAATACCGTAACATGAAAGCAGTGCTTGATCAACATCCGCAGGTGGTAGCGTTTGCAGAAGAAGCTATTCAGCGGGCAGGTTTGCAGGTAAAAAAAGAAAGCATCCGTGGAGGTACGGATGGGAGCCGGTTTAGTTATATTGGGATGCCCTGCGCCAATATTTTTACCGGCATGCAAAATATTCACAGCAAGCTAGAATGGGTAGGCGCAAAGGATATGGCCAAAGCTGCAGAAACGATTGTGCATTTGAGTATGATTTGGGAAGAGAAGAGTTAATGTGCTGATGTGCTAATTTGAGAATATGCTGATGTACGAATTCGACAATTCGAAAATGTAACAATTTGAAAATGATCTGGCTTCTTTGTAGAAACAGGCCGCGGACTGTTCTGAGTAAAGAATACATTTTGGTTCCTGTAAAAATCCTATCTTCATTTTTAAATTATCAAAAATGGATTTACTAAAAGAATTCTGGTGGCTGATTCCCATTTTTATGCTTCTTGCCGGCGGGTTATTCACCATCAACCAGGGAACCATCGGTGTGGTTACCCGCCTTGGAAAATACCACAGCATTAAACGGCCGGGCTTAAATTTTAAAGTGCCTTTTTTAGACCAATTATTCAAAAGGGTCAGCATTCAAAACCGCTCGGTTGAACTGGAATTTCAGGCTGTAACGATTGACCAGGCCAATGTGTATTTTAAATCAATGCTGTTGTATTCTGTGCTGAATATTGATGAAGATACCATCAAGAATGTGGCGTTTAAATTCATCAGTGAAAAGGACCTGATGCAGGCATTAATCCGTACAGTAGAAGGAAGTATCCGCGCTTTTGTATCTACCAAAAAACAAGCAGAGGTACTAAATGTACGCAGGGATATTGTTGAAAATGTAAAAGAACAGGTAGATGTACAACTGGAAAGCTGGGGCTATCATTTGCAGGATCTGCAGATCAACGACATCACTTTTGATGAAGCTATCATAACCAGCATGAGCAAGGTGGTAGCGAGTAATAATTTAAAAGCAGCGGCTGAAAACGAAGGCCAGGCTTTATTGATCACTAAAACAAAAGCGGCCGAAGCTGAAGGTAACGCCATTAAAATTGCCGCCGAAGCAGAGAGGCAGGCTGCACAATTACGTGGCCAGGGTGTGGCGTTGTTTAGAGAAGAAGTAGCCAAGGGTATGAGCCAGGCGGCGGAACAAATGAAACAAGCTAACCTGGATACCAATGTAATTTTATTCAGCATGTGGACAGAGGCCATTAAAAATTTTGCAGAGTACGGAAAAGGCAATGTTATTTTCTTAGACGGCAGCAGCGAAGGCATGGAAAAAACAATGCGGCAAATAATGGCCATGCAGCAAATGGACGGAAAGAAATGAGTAGAGCAATAAATATTTTATAGCGGGAGCCGGATTTTATCCGGGTCTTGTAGTAAGTTTTACTTTAACATTTTTTTGTAGTGCAATTGATGTTTGTTTGCGTTACAATTATCTGATGCAATCTATTGGCATAATTATCGCAAAATAAAAAACTTAAAAAACAATTACTTTTGCCCAAAATCAGTTAAACATGTTTGATATTCTATTACAGGTAGACACCGCTAAGATAGCCACGGAATTGCTGTCGCAAAAATCAGAAAATGTTTGGGGCGTATTGGCCAAGGGCGGCATGCTGATGATTCCTTTACTATCCTTACTGGTGGTGGCTATTTTCTTTTTTATTGAACGGTGGATCACCATCAGCAAAGCTGCTAAAATTGAAGATAATTTTATGAGCATTATCCGGGATAATATTGTTTCGGGCAATGTTACCGCAGCCAGAAACCTGGCAAAAAACACCAATAACCCGGTTGCCAAAGTAATTGATAAAGGCATGCAGCGCATTGGTAAACCCATTGATGCCATTGAAAAAAGTATGGACAATGTAGGCGTGCTTGAAATGTATAAACTGGAGAAAAATCTATCCATCATATCCATCATCGCACGCATTGCGCCGCTGTTTGGATTTTTAGGAACCATCATTGGTATGCTGGCACTTTTTAAAGGCATTGCTGCCACTTCAGAATACACACCCAACACCATTGCAGATGGTATCTATATTAAAATGATCACTTCGGCTACCGGTTTAATTATTGGTATACTGGCTTACCTTGGTCATAGTTTTTTACAGGCACAGATTGCCCGGATAGAAAACAAAATAGATGCCGCCAGTGCAGAGTTTGTAGATATATTACAAGAGCCGACCAGATAATTGATTACACAGATTGAAACGGATTACACTAATTTTCTAAAAATTGAATAAACCGGCTAAAATGAATTATCCTGAATTTGGTAGATTCTAATTCGTGTAATTCGTATTAATTAGTGTAATAAAAATAAAAAATGTATGAGCTTAAGAAAAAAATTTAAGGCAGAAAGTGCAGAAGTAGATACCGGTCCGTTGAACGATATTCTTTTTATCCTGATGTTCTTCTTCCTGATCATTTCTACATTGGCCAATCCAAATGTAATAAAGCTGAGTAACCCCAAGGCTAAAAGTGATACAAAAGCCAAGCAAAGCGTAATTGTAAGCATTGATAAAAACCGCATCGTACATGTGGGCCAGCAAAAAATATTGTTTGATTCACTTGAATCATCTTTAAGAACACATATTCACGTAGGCGATAGCATAAAGCCTGCAGTAGTAATCAATGCAGATTCGCTGGTGGCCTGGAAAGACATTGTGAAAATAATGAGCGTGGCTAAAAAGCTGGGCGCTACTACTTCGGCATCGGTAAGCAATCAATAGGCAGCAGTTACCATTCTTTCTTTGCCGAATATATCTTTTTTAATTGCTACATCTTTGTACTGCTGTGCAAACAATGCAGCAGTTGCACCGGCAAAATCTTCATGTGTTTCCATAAAAATTTTTCCATTGCTGTTAAGATGTGTTTTCCCGAATGCAGCTATTTTTTCATAAAATAATAACGGCGAATTATCAGGGACAAACAAGGCCTGGTGTGGCTCGTATGCAGTTACATTGATGTCCAGTTTTTCTTTTTCGTTCCAAGTAATATAAGGCGGATTACTGATGATGATATCAAACATGGGTAAAATAGCCCATTGTGATTCATCTAAAAAATCAACCTGTAAAAATTGAATGCTGGTGTGCAAAGTTGCAGCATTTGCTTTGGCTACCAATAAGGCATCTTCACTTACGTCAATGGCGGTAACCTGTGCATCAGGTATATTTTTTTTTACTGCAATGGCAATACAACCGCTTCCTGTGCCGATATCCAGTATGTTTATTGGCTTTTCAAAATGCAATGCTTCACTTAATACTAATTGAATCAATTCTTCTGTTTCGGGCCTGGGTATCAACACATGTTCATTCACTTTCAGTTTCATTTTGTAAAACCAGGCTTCACCCAATACATACTGAACCGGCTTATGTTGTAGCAAAGCATTGAGTGCGCTTTTTAAATGTTCGACAGTTGCAGCAGGTAAAACTTGTTCCGGATTTCTTAAGGTATCAAAACGTTTGCAACCAGCAACGGTTTCAAACACCCAATCTGTTATTACCGTGGCTTCCTGTTTACTGAAAATGGTTTGCAATTGTTGTAAAAAAAAGTGGTATTGTTTACTGATTGTCATTTTAGCAAACATACTTTATTTTTCTATACTTAATTTTACCCCCTGACAACACATGAAACATATATGCATCGTTGCCTTCAACTGGCAAAACTGGGAGAAGGGCATGTAGCGCCCAACCCGATGGTGGGAGCAGTACTCGCGTACCAGGATCGCATCATTGGCGAAGGATACCATCAGCAATATGGGCAGGCACATGCAGAGGTAAATTGTATCAACAGTGTCAGCGAAGCCAATCATCCGCTTATTGAAAAAAGTACCTTGTATGTTTCATTGGAACCGTGTGCACATTATGGCAAAACGCCACCCTGTGCAGACCTGATCATCAACTATAAAATACCCCATGTGGTGGTTGGTTGCAGAGACAGTTATGAAGAAGTGAATGGCCGTGGGATTGAAAAATTACAGCAGGCAGGCCTTACCGTTACCACGGGTATTCTGCAGAAAGAAGCAATTGAATTGAACAAACGGTTCTTCACTTTTCATACGAAGAAGCGGCCTTATATTATTTTAAAATGCGCACAAAGCCAGGATGGTAAAATAGCAAATGAAGATTTTTCAGAGGTAAAAATCAGTCATGATATTACCAACC
>JAYUBR010000460.1:0-1762 GCA_043740775.1 Ferruginibacter sp.
TCTGCAAAAGATGTTCCATGGGTATCGCTGTCATCCCAGTTTTTGGGTAAGCCAATAATGATGAGTTCCACTGCTTCTGTTAAAAAATATTTTTTCAGATAAGGAATCAGTTGCTTGGATTCAATGGTGCTTAGCCCGGTTGCGATGATCTGTAGCGGATCGGTAACGGCCAGACCAGTTCTTTTTCCGCCATAATCTATCGCCAGTATTCTCGCCATATTTTTTTAAATAATAGTGTTACTGTGATGATGTAAAAAAATATCCAATAAAACAAACACTGCAAACACAACCGAGGCAATGCCATTGGCCGTCATAAAAGCAATATTCACTTTGCTCAGATCATTTGGCTTTACAATAGAGTGCTGGTAGATCAACATACCAATAAACACCGCTATGCCTATCCAATACCACAAGCCAAAATTTCCATAAACACCTGCAAGTACAACACTGGCGGCCGATAAAACATGCAGCATTTCGGATACCCTCAATGCTTTGGATTTACCGAGCCATGCAGGCATAGAATATAATTTTTGCGATTGATCAAATTCAACATCCTGCAAGGCATAAATAATATCAAAACCACTTACCCAAAAAATTACCGCAAAAGAAAATAAGATGGGTAAAAATGCGAAAGCGCCTGTAACCGCCAGGTAAGCGCCAATGGGCGCAAGGCTTAAACCAACACCCAAAACCAAATGGCAAAGTGGTGTAAAACGTTTGGTGTAACTGTAAAATAAAATCACAAATAATGCAACTGGCGATAGTAAAAAACATATCCGGTTAATGAAATAAGTAGTAGCAATAAATAACAAACAATTGATGATCACAAAACGCAAAGCACTTTCTTTTGAGATGATGCCCGCAGGAATTTCACGAATGGCAGTGCGTGGGTTTTTTGCATCAAAATTTCTATCCAAAAAACGGTTAAAGGCCATGGCAGCGCTTCTTGCGAAGATCATACAAAGGATTACAAAAATAAATTTTCCGGCAAATTCATAGGTTAGAAATTGTTTTTCAAATTGCTGAAAAACATAAGTCTCTTTATTATCAGGTTGAAACTTATCAACATCATTTAATCTGTTAAATACTCCTAAAAAAAAACCAATAATCGCAAAGGGCATTGCAAATATGGTATGACTAAATTTCACTAAACTTAGATATTTTTTTAAACTACTCATTCAACAATTTATTGATTTTAGATTTATTATTTCCCTTACTTTTCTACTTCACGTGCGTTGGGTTGGCCCCGTACTAATTCCCACAGTACAACACCTGCTGCGGTGGCAATATTCAGTGAATGCTTCATACCAGCCTGGGGTATTTCAATACAACCTGCGCATTGCTGGATTGTGCTTTGTTCAACACCGGTTACTTCGTTGCCAAAAATTACAGCCACTTTATCGCCAACTGTGTAATTAACTTCATTCAGTAGGGTACTTCCCTCAGCCTGTTCCACGGCAAATAAAGTGTACCCTAATTCGTGTAATTCGCGGATTGCCAAATTCGTGTTATTAAAATGTTTCCATGCAACAGTATCTTCGGCTCCCAAAGCTGTTTTTTTAATTTCCTTGTGTGGAGGAGTGCAGGTATAGCCACAAATGTAGATGGCTTCCAGTAAAAAGGCATCGGCGGTTCTGAAAACACTGCCTACATTATAGGCACTGCGGATATTTTCAAGCACCGCAATCACCGGAATTTTTTGCGATTGCTTAAACTCCTCCACCGTTAACCGGTTTAGTTCCTCCATGCTCAGTTTTCTCAT
>JAYUBR010000461.1:0-1760 GCA_043740775.1 Ferruginibacter sp.
TATTTCCATCATTGGGTTTCTCAATATTAGCTTTTATTTTGTGTATAAGATTATAAGATAGTAATACTGTACTTTATAAAACAGGCTGAAATAAAAAACCTTACAATCCGCACGGGTACAACAATTTTTAAGAATGTGGCAGGCGAAAATTTAAAATATCCTGCAATGAAACTTACCATTGCAAAAGGCAGCGGCGTGGTAGCGGCAAGTATTATAATTACCCATCCGTATTTTAAGAAAAGGTCGCCATATTTTTTAAATTTTTTCTGAAGTACTACCATCCTTGCAATTTTTGCAGCATTCAAATACCTGCCCGCTAAAAAAGCAATAAATCCGCACAAAGAAGATATAATGCCTAAAACAAGTACGATTAAAAAGTATTCATCCCAGCCTTTGGATTGATAGATCATCATAAACAATTCTGCGGGGAAAATTCCTATTAATATTTCGCTGATAAAAAACGTTAACCCGGTAAGCATATAATTCCCGGATACCCTTTGAGCAATACCATTAAAATATCCGCCGGCATATTTGTTGATTAAGATATTAATAACAACTACCAGCAATAATACAAGGATTGTCCAGCATATTTTTTGGATAATATATTTTTTTAAAAAAGACCGGTCTGTTGAATTGCTCATGTTTTCTACAGGCTGTTTAAATTTGTCTGTTTATGTTCTGCTTTATAAAAGGTGTACATCAGGTTTTTTGTATAACAGGTTTTTCAAATTTTCCATAAAAGCATGTTCCTCTTTATTTTCTCCCCTGAAGGATAGAGAAATTTCAACTGCTGTTTGTAAAATATTTTCTTTCATTGCGGCATCAAACCATTTACGGTTTTTACGGAAAAATCCGGCAAATACATCATAAGCTTTCTCATTAGAAGTTTGCTCTGCTGCCAGCCAGTCGAAAACAGCAATAATTTGAAAAGCGGCATCTGATCCAAATTCATCATGGCTTTCTTCCGCTGGCACCCAGCGTTCCTTTACAGTTTTTTTCAGTTTTTCTATTTCAGCAGTTTTAACGGTACCGTCTGCAAATGCCACTGCATAAAAAAGGTGACCCAATTTTGGATAAAGTTCCTTCCAGAATATTTCATTATTTTTCATACAAATGTTTTTAATTTTTAAAATTATTATTCCTGCATTATTACTTCCCTGGCTATAGTTTTATTTTATAACGCTTATAAACAGTAAATAGCCCAATGCAGTTTTCTGCGGTATAATACCATCTAAGATTTACACATAGTCCGTTGGATTATTTAGTAAATCAAGGATGGTATTATTCAATTAATTTCAATACAGAACGGATGCTTTGTTTTGAATTAATTTGTATAAATGTTCTGCATCTTCCTTTCGGCACAACTCTGTTCCGGGATTCATAGTAGCAGCAGTGCCAGATGCCACACCGTATTGAACCGCCTCAGTCAAACTTTTATTTCTGGTTAAACTCAGCACTATACCGGCTACCATGCTATCTCCTGCACCCACTGTACTTTTTCTTTTTACTGCCGGAGGCATAATCTGCAGTGCCAGTTCTTTTGTTACGAGCATAGCACCTGCAGGCCCCATTGAAACTACCACTACTTCACAATTTCCTTTTTCAATTACTTCCCTTGCTGCTTCATCTACCAATTCAATATTCAATTCTTCTTTTCCCAGCAGCATGCTCAATTCACCAAGGTTGGGTTTTATTAAATAGACCCCTGCCGCAACTGCCTCCTTTAATGCTTCGCCGGAAGTATCAACAATCAGTCTTGC
>JAYUBR010000462.1:0-1760 GCA_043740775.1 Ferruginibacter sp.
TTCAGTTTTTTACCATTTAAAAATGTAAATGCAGCAGGATAGGGAGATAAACCACGGATTAAATTATACACATCATGCATAGGCTTTGCCCAGTTGATGATACAGGTTTCGGTAAAAATTTTTGGCGCATGTTTTAATGAATCTTCAGGAAAAGAAGAATTTATATTATTGGTGTCTGATTTGTTTTGCGCTTGTTCCTTAATAGTTCCTTCGGATACTTCTTGCAGTGTTTTTAATAACAGGTCAGCACCAACTATTTTCATGCGGTCGTGTACTTCGCCTGCCGTTTCATCTTCACCAATTGCAAAGCTTTGCTGCAATAAAATATTGCCGGTATCTATCTGGTGCTGTAGTTTAAAAGTGGTAACACCCGTTTCTTTTTCACCATTTATAATTGCCCGGTTAATGGGGGCTGCACCGCGGTATTGTGGTAACAAGGAGCCATGTACATTGATGGTACCCATTGGTGGCATATCCCACACCACTTCGGGCAACATTCTAAAAGCAACCACTATTTGTACATCTGCATTCAATGCTTTTAACTGCGCTAAAAAATCAGGATTCTTTAATTTTTCCGGTTGAAGAATTGTAAGCCCTTTTTGAACGGCATATTTTTTTACATTGCTTCGTTGCAATTCCATTCCGCGTCCGCCGGGCTTATCAGGTGCCGTTATAACGCCCACAATATTGCAGCCCGCCTGCACCAGTTTATCTAAAGAGGCCACTGCAAATTCTGGCGTACCCATAAAAACGATTCGTAAATCCGTCCAATTTTTCATTGGCGCAAAGGTAACTTCATTTGTAACAATTTTTTAATTAGGGTTACCTGCTGTAGTAGTATTGGTTTGGCTGCTATTCGAAATCTTTGTAGAGCAAATATTTTTTCCTTATTTTTTTATAATTGCTTAGTGCAGGTTCCCAGCTTTTTCTTATTTCGGCTTCGCTTTTGCCTTGCTTTACCTGTTGCATCAATTGATCATTGCCTGCCAGTTTGTTGATGAAATTATTTTTTAGAAAGAAACTGTCTTTGCCGGGGAAAATTTTATAGGCATTCAGTAAATATTTTAACTGAATTTTTTTATTCAGGTCTTTTAATACTTTTTCAGGTGTTGAACCGAGGTTCCAGCCATAGCATTGCTGGTAATAACATTTACTTGACTTGGCGCCCTCGTTGGGTTTGGGTGTAAAGGCGTACATGGTTTTTGATAAAGAGGGATGCCCAAAAACCTGGAAAGGTTTATCTGTTCCCCTTCCTTCGCTTAACACAGTACCTTCAAAAAAACAGGTGGAGGGGTAGAGATAAATACTTTGAATGTCTCTTATATTTGGAGAGGGCGCTACCGGTAAAATGTATTTACTGTTATGGTCGTAATTAGCACATTTAATCACCAGTACATGAAAAGGCGTATCGCTTGTGGGTTGGGTTAAAATATTATAACTATTTATTTTGTTGGCCTCCGGCGATAACCATTTTTCTCCTGCTAACAGCAAGGCATATTCGCCAATGGTGAGGCCGTAAACTACCGGTACCGGCTGCATACCGATGAAGCTTTTAAACTTTGGATCAAGCACAGGGCCATCAACATAAAAGCCATTCGGATTGGGTCTGTCCAATATCAGCAAAGGCTTGTGATTTTCCAAAGCACTTTCAAGATAATATTGCAGGGAAGAGATGTAGGTATAAAACCGGGTGCCGATATCCTGGATATCGAATAATAAAATATCCACTCCTTTCAGGTCTTCCGGTGAAGGTTTTTTGT
>JAYUBR010000463.1:0-1755 GCA_043740775.1 Ferruginibacter sp.
TATACGACAAGTATGCACCGGTACTGATGGGGCTTATCAGCAGGATAATACCCGTTGATAGTAGTGCAGAAGAGATCTTACAAACTACCTTTCTGCATACCTGGCATCAGATCGGTTCCTTTAATGCGTCCGGGAGTTCTCTTTTTACCTGGCTGATGAATACTGCAAGGCAGTTGGCTATTGATAAGGTCCGGTCAGGGCAGGTACAGAACCCTCCTCAACACAATCTCGTATATGAACACGCCACCAGCAATAATACTGAACAAATCATTCAGGAGCCTGTTCAAAAGATTATATTTGACATGGTGTATTACAAGGGGGAAAGTTGTATGAAAGCTGCTGAGGCATTGGGTATGCCGGTAGAAGAAATTAAAAAGCATATAAGACTGGCCATTAAAAACATGATCAGCGTAAAGGTATTATGAAAAGAAATAAGGAATATATCGGATCAGGTATACTGGAACAGTACGTTTTAGGATCTGCGAGCCAAGCCGAATCAACGGAAGTAGAGCTGATGGCAGCCACTGACCCGGCAATAAGGCTGGAAATAGAAGCGATTGAAGAAGCGCTGGAGGCGTATGCCATGGAGCATGCTGTTGCACCCAACCCGGTGATAAAGCCATTTATACTGGCCACTATTGATTATACTGAAAGAATAAAAGGCGGTGAACCCGTCACTATGCCGCCTGTTCTAAATAAGAATTCTGTTATTGAAGATTACGCCCCCTGGCTGAACCGGAGTGATCTGTTAGTGCCTGATGATGATGACATTTTTGCAAAGATCATTGGCTATACTCCGGAAGCCGTCACTGCGATTGTGTGGATAAAAGAATACGCACCGCACGAAGTTCATGATCATGAATTTGAAAAATTTCTCATCGTGGAAGGTACCTGCGATATTGTTGTAGGTGACGAAGTGCATGCACTTGTCCCGGGAGATTATTTTGCCATACCACTTCACAAAAACCACCTGGTAAAAGTTACTTCCACCATACCATGTAAAGTTATTTTACAAAGAATAGCGGCGTGAGTATTATGGTATCTTTAGTAGTAATATGTATTGGGCAATGTCATCAAGTTAACACTAATGATAAGGTCATTTAATTTTTGTTACAGCAAATAACAGTCCCACATTTTACAAAACATATTTATCAAACCAGGCCAGCATCCTTTTGTAAAAATCAATACTGTGCCTGATCTCTTTAAAATCAGCAGGTGCACCTTATGTTAATACTCAAAAATTTGCTGCTTAATTTTTGGAAATTGACATAGAATGCGCCAGTAGTGAGGCACGCCCCACTTGCCATATTACACTTAACTTAACACTAGTGTATATTTCCAAAAAAAATATTTTCAGAAATAGATTTGTCATCTAAAAACTGGATGGTGGTAGCCGGCCCCAAATTAAATGGTTCAATCCAGGAACGCAATGCCCATACAATTTTTTTATCGGGTGTAACTTCAATACACTGCACCTGTAGGTTGCTGGTATCTATTTTACCCTGCCATTGATTGAACCAATCATTAATAACAGTGTTGCCGTCAGGGCGGCGTATGGCCAGTTGCAGCGATGTAATGGTATAATCCGGAATATCCTTCATGGCATACATCCAGGCAGTATCACCCCTGGGTGTAATCTCCCTTACAACGCCACTGCCGCAGGTGAGCATATTTCCATTTGCCAAGGGCTCGGCACCCCAAACACCGGGAACGCCGGTGCAAGACAATTCTTTTCCATTAATATCATATTCGCAA
>JAYUBR010000464.1:0-1755 GCA_043740775.1 Ferruginibacter sp.
CACTATCTTGATGATTCAAATTTTATTAAACAAGCAATTATGAAAGTTCAAAAAGATAATCCGGGCGTATACATTCCGCCTCCGCTTTTTTATGTTGTAACTTTTTTGACTGCCCTCTTTATTCAGAGCAAATTTCAGATTGATAATTCCCTGTTTCATTTAGTATGGTTAAAATTTTTGGGTATATTATTTTTATTCATCTCCCTCTTTTTTTTAATAAAAAGTTTCAGACAGTTTTTTAAAAGCAGGAACACCTTAATTACAATAAGGGCAGCATCCTCCCTTCAAACCACTGGTATTTACAACTTCACCCGAAACCCCATGTACGTTGGATTAGCCATCGCTTACCTCGGGATAAGCTGTATAGCAGGAAACTGGTGGAATTTTATTTTATTTCCGCTGCTTCTTTTAACTGTTCAGGAATACATTATTAAACGGGAAGAAAAATACCTGGAGCGTGCATTTGGACAGGAATATATTGACTACAGACACAGGGTACGTAGGTGGTTATGATAGCACACTACTTGCTTTGCTGGTGCACGTGCCGCTGTTCTCACCGGGCGCATTCCATGAGAATTTCCAAATAATAAACTGTACCAAATTGAATCTTTTTAACCATTCGCCGAAACAATCTATACACTAAACAAAAAATATAAAAGTGATGGATTATTAGTTGCATTTTTATATCAGACAAGAACAACAAACAAGTATTAAAACCAACAACAGTCAACATCCTAACGAAAAATTGAAGACCAGCATGCTAATGAAAAATTAAAACTATTTGCTAAAAAACAAAGTCCGATCTCTTTTAAAAACCAACAACAGTCACCATCCTAACGAAAAACTGAAGATCGAAATCTTACTGAAAAATTACAAACAACATCCTGAAAAAAAATTAATACCGGTTATTTAAAACCGATCTATTGGCTGGAATTGCAATTAAATATCTGGAAAAAGTATTTGGGGATGTAGAACAAAAAACTAATTGAACCATCAAAATAAAAATTTTAATTTAACCGTACCTGCATTTTAGAATGTCTCATTTGATGAGACATTTTTTGTTGCAGCACCTGCTATTTACGGAAAATGAAAAGTCTAATTTTTATTTCTCACGCAGCGAACAGACATTCCCCATGTCTTGTTCAAAAAATACATGTAGCAATGCGTAAGATCGTAGGCTAAACTTCTTTCTACTGCGGTAGTGGCATCATGCCCTTTGCTTGTCCACCAGTAACCATTTATGCCGATAGCACTCCATCCTCCGGAATCCCTTACTCCGCCGGGAAGACCTGTAAAACCGCTTTCGTTGGTTGCCCCGGTATTTGGGCTGTTCCATAAAACGGTAGCCTTCAATTTTCCGCCGGCCACCACATCACCTCCTAAAGAATCTACCAGAGTAATCCATTCTTGTTTGGTTGGAATATGCCATCCTTCAGGAGCTAACCCCCTGGGGTCGTTTACCGCATACCAATTGTATAATCTGCCATACACTGCGTTGGAAGTGTCATTATTGTAATAGCACCAGGCTCCTGTGGTTAAAGTATCCCAGGCTGCATTATCGGTAACATGTGGTATTATATCCCCATTTCTATAAGTTACTACATCCAGGTTTTTTTGCATCCATACCTGGTTGAATATCTTTACCCCTGATATGCCCGATGTATAACTTAATTCTTTTTGACAACTTACTAAAAATGTCAGCAATAGAATTAGTATACAAGAAAGTTTTATGTTTTTCATTTATTATTGAATTAT
>JAYUBR010000465.1:0-5985 GCA_043740775.1 Ferruginibacter sp.
AGTTTTGCATCCGGGCGGTTGCCGGTAATCACAATCTTAATGGTTTTATTTTGAATGATGGCAGGATATTTTTGCAACAACTCAATAAGCGATTTCAGGGTTGGCTCCGGCTGCGTTTTAATGTCAATCAGCAATTGCAGTTTTCTGCTTTTGTCTTTATAAACATAACCGCCATTAGTAGTAATGCTGTTTAATAACGGATCAAGATATAAAGCCTGCAGTGTATTTTGCAGGATCAGTTTATCTGAATCATGCCCGACTATCAGAGCGCCATTTCTTAAATGTATATCAGCTTCCATCGACCCAAACTGTTCGTTGTAAGCCTGAAAGTATGCACTGTGCTGGTTATAATCGTTGTGAGAATGCGCATTGGCTACTGTATATACAACAGGCTGGGCAAAGACCGTTATAAAAAAACTATTAACAAAAAGCAGCAAAAAAGCAGGAAGTAATTTCATAAATGAATTTCTCAAAATTAAAAAAGATAGCCTGCATTATTGCGGACTATCTTTTAGTAATAATTTTTTAATGCTTTTAATCAAACAACAAAACAAGAAATTCCTGAATCTTAGTTGAGATGCTTGCCACTTGATTTTAAACATCCCTGGTAAGCCCCGGGTGTTATGCCTTCTATCTTTTTAAAAATGCGTACAAAATAATTTACATCGGCAAAACCACAAAGCGAACTGATAGTGGTAATATTCTTTTGTTGTTCGGCTAATAATTGTTTGGCGAGTTTGATACGTTCCTGGTTGATATAATCCAGCGGTGTAACGCCAAACTGTTCTTTAAACCATTTAAAAAAATGATTGCGGCTCAGGTATGCTTTACGGCATAAGTGATTTATGAGAATTTTATCGGTAAGGTTTTCGTGAATAAAATGCATCACATACTGCAACCGGGTTTGGTTGCCAAGGTGTGTAATCTCCGTTTTAATCTGTTGCAGGTGCTGACTCTGTACAAGCCTTATCAGCAACTCTTTTAAATTTAAATCAGCATAAATATTTTTTGTGGAATCGCTGCTGTTACAAACCCGTATCAGTTTGTTGATCAGGTCGCTCACTTCATTGTCGTTGTCAAAATGATATTGATTGAACTGTAGTTTCCATTCATGCAGTTCTTCTTTATCATTGTAAAAACTGTTGAGATAATTTAATGTGTTGGCAATGTATTCTGCATCTACCGCCAGTGCTATGCATTGTGAAGGTGTAGCTATTGAAGCTTCCGGAAAATCAATCACCATTGTTTCATGTGCCGGCACAATCACGGTTTCGCCGGGCAGGTAATCAAAAGCGGGTTCATCAAACAAGTGCATTATTTTTTTACCCCTGATCATGCTGGTAATTACAAAATCACTAAAGGTTAAGGGAACCCGGTAAGCCTGCTGGTAACTTTCAAAAACATTGAGTTCGCAATTGTTCAGATTAAAAATGCGTCGGTTCTCTACCAGCGTTTGAAGGTACTTTGATTGGGTAAGATCAATATGTTGCAAATTATTCCGGCCGGCCATGGCATTCGTTTGATTGTAAGTTAATCTCCTTTTACCATTCGTTCAAAATATAAGGTACAATTGTGCTATTAAAATACACAATTGTACAGTTCATTCTTTTAAATAAATGCCACATTTAGTTATTAATTAACGATAAAAAACGCTCCCATTATGAGTACAGTAACAGCCGCTGCCCCGGTCAGCAATGTGGCATCACGCCCAACTTTTAAACAACAATACGAGCATTACATTGGTGGTAAATGGGTAGCCCCTTCCAGTGGCGAATACTTCGACAACTCATCGCCCATTGATGGAAAAGTTTTTACCCGGGCTGCCCGTGGCAACGCCAAAGACATTGACCTGGCCATTGATGCGGCACACACTGCATTTGAAACCTGGGGCAAAAGCGCTGCCACTTACCGCAGTAATATTATGATTAAGATTGCACAGGTTATTGAAGACAACCTGGAATACCTGGCCATTGTAGAAACGATTGATAATGGTAAAGCCATCCGGGAAACAAGACTGGCCGATCTGCCGCTGGTAATTGATCATTTCCGGTATTTCGCCGGAGTAATCCGTGCGGATGAGGGCAGCATGAGCGAACATGATGAAACCACCATTTGCCTGAATATTCATGAACCGATTGGCTTAGTTGGACAAATTATTCCCTGGAATTTCCCTTTGCTGATGGCCACCTGGAAGATAGCCCCGGCACTGGCTGCCGGTTGTTGCGTCATTGTAAAACCTGCTGAGCAAACACCCACAAGTATCATGTGTTTGATGGAACTGATTGGTGATTTATTACCGCCTGGTGTATTAAATATCGTAACAGGATTTGGACCGGAAGCCGGCAAACCTTTGGCCAGTTCACCAAGGGTAAATAAGGTTTCTTTTACCGGCGAAACTACCACGGGTCGGCTGATTATGCAGTACGCTTCAGAAAACCTGATTCCTGTAACAATGGAACTGGGGGGCAAAAGCCCTAACATATTTTTTGAAAGTGTTGGCCAGGCAGACGATGAGTTTTTTGATAAAGCGGTTGAAGGTGCGGTTATGTTTGCATTGAACCAGGGAGAGGTGTGTACCTGTCCCAGCCGCATACTGGTGCATGAAAATATTTATGAAAAATTTATGGATAAAGTGGTACAGCGCACCCGTGCAATTAAGCTGGGCAATCCGCTGGCAGCAGATACCATGATGGGTGCCCAGGCATCAGAAGACCAGTACAATAAAATTTTAAGTTACCTGGATATTGGCAAACAGGAAGGTGCCGAAGTATTGTGTGGCGGTGAAGCTTTTCACCAGAACAGCGGACTCGAACATGGCTTTTACATTAAGCCCACCATTTTTAAAGGCCATAACAAAATGCGTATTTTCCAGGAAGAAATTTTTGGTCCGGTGGTTTCCGTTACTACTTTTAAAAC
Source organism: Ferruginibacter sp. (assembly GCA_043740775.1). Lineage (GTDB taxonomy): Bacteria > Bacteroidota > Bacteroidia > Chitinophagales > Chitinophagaceae > Ferruginibacter. The sequence goes on from JAYUBR010000465.1 coordinate 2,917, forward strand.
AACCGAAGAAGCAATTGCTATCGCCAACGATACTTTGTATGGCCTTGGTGCCGGCGTTTGGACAAGAGATGCCCATGAAATTTACCAGGTACCAAGGGCAATAAAGGCGGGCCGTGTATGGGTAAACTGTTATCATGCCTACCCTGCCCATGCTCCTTTTGGTGGTTATAAAAAATCTGGTTTTGGAAGAGAAAATCATTTGATGATGCTGAACCATTATCGCCAAACAAAAAATATGCTTATCAGTTATAGTAAAAGTAAACTTGGCTTCTTTTAATAATTTGGAAAACCTACAAAATGAAGGCGGCGGAGTTAGTGCCGCCTTTTTTATAAAAAATTATTTTTAACATGATACCAAGAATAACCGCAACAGACAAAGCGCTGGCTTTAATTGAACAATTAAAAAAACTGCACGGCCCGCTGATGTTTCACCAAAGCGGAGGCTGTTGTGATGGCAGTCAGCCCATGTGTTTTACCGAAGGCGAATTTAAAGTAGGTGGAAGCGATGTTTGGATGGGCATCGTCAGTAATTGTAAATTTTATATGGGTGCCGATCAGTTTGAATATTGGAAACATACGCAACTAATATTAGATGTTACACCCGGCCGGGGCAGTAGTTTTTCGCTGGAAATCCCACTGGGTGTGCGTTTCTTTATTCAGTCAAAAATATTTACAGAAGAAGAGCTTGAACTATTGGAACCTTTAATGAAAATTCCCCTGTAATGTAAAAAGGTGTTCAAATTGGACACCTTTTTTATGACATTAAATGCAGCATTTTTAAGCAGTATTATTTTTTAACGGGCTGATGCATCATCAGGTCTTCAATCACTTTTGCAATTTCGTCCGGTGTTTGTTTAAACGTGAGATAGGTAAATTTTTCACCTGGGATCAATACATTTTTTCCATCTGATTCCACATCAAAATTTAATTTGCGATAACCAAACCACGGCGATAAACCACGAACCGCCACCAGCACCGCTGTTTCATCCCAGCTATTGCGGCCTACGGTATTACTGTCTTTTGCAAGCGCTAAAGCAAAAGCATCTTTTACCGGGTTGCTTTGTATCGCTTCATTGTGTATCAATCTAATGCCGGTCAATATTTTTTCGCCAATTTCAAAGCCACTGATAATGACTGGCGTTGGCCAGTCTGCAAATACTTTTTTGGTTGCCGCAGCATCTACCATTACATTAAATTCATAACCGGTCTTTCCATCAGCTCCAATTCTTGCTGCCATTGAAACCAACTGTTTTACTTTCTTTTCAACCAGCGCTTTGCCATCCAACTGAGAGTTTTCATCAGCAACGGAATTTAATAATCCGGCAAGGTTGGTGAAGAAGCCAACGCTAACCACCGTAACACTTTTATCCGGTTGCGCCGACAATATTTTACGGTACAATTTTAACGCATCTATCGCATCATCATTTGATTGCAACGCATGTGGGTATTTGGCTATGATTGCCTGCGCCCATTGCTGTGAGCAATCTTTATCAGGAACAGTTGCTTTTAAAACTCCAACAGGAATACCGGGTCTGTTGAAATAAGTATTCAGCACACTCAATGTTGGCACCGTAGTTTTAAAAGCATTGGATGAAATGGTTGCCAGGATAGTGGCTTCTCCCTTGTCTGCAAATGCATGTAATAAAGCCATCGCTCCTACATCATCATAATCGGGTGCAATATCCGTATCAAAAATAATGCGTACTGGTTTTGGCCTTTGAGCATAACAGGCAAGGTTAAATAACAGCGATAAAAGAATAAGTATTTTTTTCATGATGACATGCAATTTTTATTGACGGAAAATTATTTTTTGATTAAAGCGGAAAGTTAGGTTAACTACAGATAGAAAAGTATACAAACCAAAATCATATTCCGGCCAGCCTGATATCATATTTATTGATTGGCTTCCTTTATATTTTGTTGCTGCAAATCATTTTTCATCATTCAATTAAACATCATGAAAAAGTTACTGGTTTTGATATTTCTTTTACCTGCACTCAACAGCTTTTCCCAAAAATGGGAAAAGAATTATGACTATGTAGACAACTGCATCTGCGGGCTTTCAAAGGTTAAAAAAGATGGTAAAATTGGCTATGTAAATAAACAAGGCGTAGAAATTATAAAGTTACAATATGAAGATGGATTGACCTTTAACGAAGGCTACACCGCCGTTAAAGAAGGTGCTAAATGGCGCTATTTTGACAGTATGGGCAAAGCCATTACAGAACCCGTTTTTGACGATTCCCTTAATTTTAATAACGGTCTTGCTCCGGCTTCAAAAAATGGGCACTACGGGTTTATTAATACAAGCGGCGAAACGGTAATACCATTTGAGTTTTCCAATGCCCGTACATTTACAGATGGCTTTGCACCGGCTGCAAATACAAAAGGCTTTTGGGGTTATATTGATCTTAAAGGCAACTGGGTAATTAAACCAATGTATGATTTTACAGACAATTTTGAAAATGGTGAAGCCAGGGTTATAAAAGGAGAGAAAGTGTTTTATATTGACAAACAAAACAAATTACTGCACGAGTAAAAGCTTCGGTATTACTCACACACAAGCGGCATCATCAATTGGTTTGCCTCAATTGATGCCTGTACAATATTGTTTATACAAATGCAAAAAAAATCCATGCCGGTTTTATTTTATTGTCATACAATGATATAAAAACGTTTAATAAAATAAAAGTCCTTGTTTAACGTTGTTGATTTTGATCCGTATTTTAATGATGCTGTTATGTGATATGTTATCACAAAAAGATGAAACTGATAAACTGTTTTAATCTGCCGGCGTAATTTATATCAATACCAGTGAAAAATTGTAACTATGAAAATAAAACTTTACCCTAAATTATTACCTGCAGTCACTTTTAAAACTTCTCCTCAAAAAAACAGGCTATTATTTTACGGCCTGTTGCTAATTGTGGCTTCAACAATTTATTGCCCTTTGTATGCTCAAAAAAAAATAATTTCCAAAAAATCACCATCCAAAAGCGTAAGGGAAGCACAAATAAAACAAACGGCAGCACAAACCCTTAAAGCAAGCCTCAATACAATCTGGTTTCA
>JAYUBR010000466.1:0-1754 GCA_043740775.1 Ferruginibacter sp.
AAATAGTTTACCTGCTGATCAGATACTTTATTTCGAAAAGCAATATATTCTGCCTCCGCCATTGTTGCATTATTTATGCTGGTGCATTGCGCAGGAAATTTGTATTTGAACTGATTAAAATATTCAGGCAGTTTTACTCTTGGTCTTACAAACGGAACGATGCTGGAATTCCTTTTTATTTTCCTGAGTTTTAGTTCTGCAGGTTTATTGTAGCCACCTTTAATTGATTGCTCAAAATAATTTATCGCTTTTTCGGTATTTCCTTTTGTTGCTTCAATTTGCCCGGCAGTATTATTGGCCTCAGTATTTTCAGGTTCTGCTTTTATACAGCGTCCCAGGTAAACCATTGCTGTATCAGTTTCTCCCAAACCAGCATAAGCCTGTCCGAGATTATTTAATACCATACTGCTGCCAGAATAAGATTCTAAAATATATTTCAGAATCGGAATGGCCTTTTGCTCAATGCCACTCATATTTAAAATGGCTGCGCAATTATTTAATAATAGTCCAGCATCAGGATTGTTGGCGGCTGCTTTGATAATAAGCAATAAAGATTCTTCGCGGTAATTGGTGTACCATCCTGCTACCGCTGCATCTCCCATTTTGTTTCCATCATTATTATATTTTGTGGCAATGGACTGAACGGATGAAGTAATGCCGGCAGGTAATTTTTTTGAGAGTTGAGAATAGAGATCATTCAGAAAATTTACAAGTTCAGGTTTGGTAAATATTTTTTTTTGAAGAGATAAAAGCAATGTAATATTCTTTGCAGGAAATTTCCAATTATCAACGTTATCATATTCACTTGGGTCAGCATATAAAGATCCGTTTGTGACAGCTTTATTATTGGATGGTTGATTCTTCATTGCATCGTTTATCATTTTCTGTTGATCCTGCAATCCTTTAATCACTTTATTTGCCGAGGTATCCTTGCCATATTTTTTCATCTTCTCCTGCGACTGCTTCATCATTTTGTCTATTTCGGCCTGCGTGGGTTGGCCTAAAACAAACTGTCCGGTTATAGATAGCAATAACAAGCTGACGAAAATCTTTTTCATAAATGAATTATTTGATTTTAATCACAGATCATTAATTTATGAATGGCCATGTATCGGAAACACTTACACCTCCCTTGTTGAATTCAATTGTTTGATAAGTAAATTTGATTGTATCAACAAAACCTTTTTGCCCGTCTGCATAGAATTGTTTGAAATAATTGACGGAAGCGTTAGTTAATACAATTTTAAAATCTAATACATGAGATGAATTGTAAACTTCGAAAGTTACCGTTGATAACTGCTCATCTGTTGTAAGCGCTTTAAAAAATTGTAAACTGGCAGTGCCTGTAGCTTTTTCAATAAGGATAGGAAGATGTTGCCGTTTTCCGGTTGATAGTCCCGAGGCTAGGTCTCTTGGAGAATTTGTTTCCATTTCAAAACCGGTTATTTCGATTCTCGTTGTCATGTTTTCGCCGGGAAAGGGCCCCTGTGTAATACCAACGACAGTCATAAATACCCGCTGCCCGGAATTATCGGTTTTTCGCCCCGGAACAAAAGACGTTGTATTGATAGTGGTAGTACCAGGGTTGGCTATAGTAATTGCATTTGTAGTTGAGCTTTTATCCGAAGAAATAGAAATATTATAGCCTGCAGCAAAATCCAATGTACTGCCGTTGCTGTTGCTGATATACCATTTACCTGCACCTTCATCATATTGAAATTTAATTTCGGATTTGTTTACACTGCCACCACGAA
>JAYUBR010000467.1:0-1754 GCA_043740775.1 Ferruginibacter sp.
TATCTTTTTTTATTTCCCGTGCATTATTTCGGTTGTAGTTTACAAAAGAATTGCGCATAAGGTACATGTCTAAGTCGCCATCTTTATCATAATCAAAAAAGGCGGCCTGTACATCGTAGCCATCATCATCCAGCCCCATTTTAGCAGCCGATTCAGTAAAAGTGTTATTACCGTTGTTAATAAAAAACAAGTTTTTTCGTTGGCCGGGAGGAGTAAATTTATTGCCAGATTTACAGACATAAATATCCTGGTATCCATCCTGGTTTATATCAACCACTGCCGCTCCGTAACACCAGCCTTCCGTTGTAATTCCAGCTTTTTCTGTAATATCTTCAAACTGAAGGTTACCCTTATTTAGATAAAGCCTTGCTGAAACCATATTGCCAGTAAAAAAGATATCCTGTAGCCCATCATTATTAATATCTAAAACAGCCACACCGGCTCCATTAAACATATATTCAAAATCTAAAACAGTAAGGCTATCAGAATAGGTGAGTTTATTAGTGAATTGAATACCGCTTTTTGAAACGGGTACCTCCTGAAAAAGTATTTTGGATTTGTTACAAGAAAGTATGGTAAATAATAAAAAAACCAAACCAATCCTTTTCGAAAATGCAATTTTTATACTCATTGAACAAAAATGATTTGAAATATCTTATTGTTTTAAATCTATAAGCACAACAACAGGCAGATCAATCTGCCTGTTGTTGTGCTTATAGAAAAATTTGTTTATGCTATCAACTTAAAAAGTTTGAAAAGCCGGTAGAAAGATAGAAAACTAATTTTGTATTAACGACCCGTGGTTTCTATCTATTTCATCCTGCGGGAAAGGGAAAATTTTTGCCCCGCCGACATTCCAACGGATCATGTCAAAATACCGGGCCGGTTCAAAACAAAGCTCTTTTTGTTTTTCTTTTTGAAGTTGCGATATAGTAGCTCCAGTCAAATCACTTAATCCAGCCCGATTCCTTGTTTTGTTTATACAGGCATCCGCAGTTTGATAGACACTTATGCCTTTTGCCGCACCACCATTTAACAAAGCTTCGGCATGTAATAACAATAATTCAGAATACCTGAAAAAGCGTTCATTGTTAAAGCTAACACCATTTCTATAAAATGACACATCCGTATTTTTGCTGCCCAAATATTTTTTTATGGCTAGACCTGTAGGTGACTGTGACTTATCAGCTGGAGGAAGAACCTTAGTAAACACGCCCGGTGTAACTTCATTTCCACCTGAGTTATAGCAGGTATAATCTTCACCCTCCTTATAGTACAAAGCTGCATCCAGCCTTTTGTCGCCCGGTTCTTCATCAAACAAGTCTTTCAATTTCCTGGTGGGTACAAACCATCTTTGCCCGCCTGCATCTGAGCGTGCAACAAAGAACCATGGGCGAGCTATGCCCTGCGTAGATTTAAAGTCTTCATTTCCGTTATCGTCCAATATCCAGCTGTTATCGTCTGAATAAGGTCCGCCGAACTGAACTTCAAAAACTGATTCCTTATTATTTTCATTTGCTTCAGCAAATACATCTTCATAGTCGGGTAATATATTAAATCCTCCATTTTTTTCAACATCTTCAAAAGCGTCAACGGCTTCATTCCATTTTTGCATCCATACATTTACTTTTCCTTCGTAAGCCCGTGCTGCCCATTTGGTAGCCCGGCCTGTATTGGCGTCGTTCCATGATGATGGCAAATCTGTAGCTGCAGTCTTGAAATCATCCAAACTAGCCTGCAAAAGTGCTGTTGGA
>JAYUBR010000468.1:0-5980 GCA_043740775.1 Ferruginibacter sp.
AAAAGACCAGTGACCCATATAAGTGCTTTCAAATCTTCCGGCCAGTGATTCAGTAAGCCCTTGCTGAAGTAACAGCCGGGATGAGCCTAATAAAATTACATTCAGGTTTTTTTTATTCCTGCTATCAGCATCCCAAAGCAATTTTACTATCTCACTCCAGTTATCAATTTTTTGTATCTCATCAATCACCAGTAAAATTCTTCGGTCTTATCCGGGGCCATTTTTATATGGGCAGCCCCCCACTGCTGCTTTAACAATGTTGCATTGGTAGCGGCAACAGAATCAGCAGAAATGAACTGATAATTAATTTTTATCATGGCAGCTTAACTGTATTACTAAAGTAGTTTTACCCACCTGACGGGGGGCCATAATCACCTGAATGAACCTTCTTGGCTCTTTCTTCCTTTTATAAGTTCCTGAAAATGATGACGTTCAAACATGTTTTACAATTTACTCAATACTCTGAGTTAAATTACTCAATATTTTGAGTAAAGTAAATCCTTTATAAAAAAAATTGCGTTACCTGACGATTAACCAGACGTGTGCAAATATTTATACCTGATAATTAACGGAAAATGAAGCGGCTTTTTTTATTTCACACAAAGAAGCAAAGGATACAAAGTACACAAAGTTGTGTTTGCTTTTTTCGTTGCTGGCTTAACATTTTAAATGTAGCCTCTTGTGCACCCTGTTTTCGAAGAGCACTTTGTTTGAAAATATATTTCGTTGTGTACCTTGTTTTCCTTGTGCATTTTGTGTAAAACCGCATTTACTCCAACTTTGTTTTTTACACCAGTATAACTCGCTTATTTTTGCATATAATCTTTTTTATGAATGATTTTTTTAGAGATAAGATAGTAGTGGTTACCGGTGGCAGTGAAGGTATTGGCAAAGCATTAATAGATGCACTGATTCCACTGGGTGCTAAAGTGGCCACCTGTGGCCGCAACCAGGACAAATTATACAATCTGCAGGTACAATATTCCAATCACCTGTTGCATACCATGGTGGCGGATGTAAGCCAGTACAGCGAGTGTGAAAATTTTATCAACAGTACCATTGATACTTTTGGGGGCATCGACATATTAATCAACAACGCAGGGGTTTCAATGAGGGCTTTATTAAAAGATGTAGATGTTGATGTGATAAGAAAAGTAATGGACATTAATTTTTTTGGTACTGTCTATTGCACCAAACTTGCCTTAAATTCTATCCTTGAAAGAAAAGGAACCATTGTAGGTATATCTTCCATTGCAGGCTACAGAGGATTGCCGGGCAGAAGCGGATACTCTGCCTCTAAATTTGCAGTAAATGGCTGGCTGGAAGCAGTGCGTACAGAAGTAATGGATGACGGCGTAAATGTGATGTGGGTTTGCCCCGGTTTTACAAAAAGTAATATCCGCAATGCAGCGCTTAACAGCAAGGGCCAAACACAGGGTGAAAGTCCGTTAAGGGAAGCTACCCTGATGAGCCCTGAAACATGTGCCCGCCATATTTTAAATGCGGTGGCCAAAGGTAAAAGAACATTGGTACTTACCTTTAGGGGTAAGCAAACAGTTTTTATAAATAAATTTTTCCCTTCGCTTGCGGATAAGCTGGTGAAAAAATTCTTTTTCAAAAATAAAGAACTCATGAAATAACCCGATTCCTGAATAGTGCGAAAAGGCAGTGAATTTCAATAGCACCTGAAGCCTTTACAATTAACTAAACAACCAAGCAATTACAATAAAATATAACGGATCAACTATCCATCACTACATGCCTTTACTCACCCTAACATCAGATATTGGTCAGCATGATTTTCTTGCCGGTGCAGTAAAAGGACAGTTGTTACAACACGCTTCTTTTTTTACACTGGTGGATATTACGCACCAGCTATCTCCTTTTAATTATCCGCAGGCGGCTTATGTATGCAGAAATGCCATTAAAAATTTTCCACCGGGAACCTTTCATCTGGTGATGGTAAATTTGTTTGATGAAAAACCGGAACACCTGTTGCTGGCCGAACACAATGGGTATTATATTGGCTGCGCAGATAATGGATTATTGACCATGATACTGGAGGAAGTACCACAAAAAGTGGTAGCCCTGCACCTGGATAAAACGCAACAAAAAAACACCCTGTACTGTACGGCTGTTTTTGCAAAAGCGTTCAGCGAACTGCACAGTGGTAAGCCCATTGAAGAAGTAGGTGATGCCACCGTTTCCATTAGGGTAAAAAATCCGCTGCGGCCATTGCTGGGCAATAACTGGATTGAGGGCCAGATTATTTTTATTGATAATTTTGAAAACGTAATTGTAAATATTACCAGGGAAGAATTTGAAGAACAACGCAGGGGCAGAAGTTTTAAAATTGTTTTTAAGAGAGATGAAGTGATTGAGAAAATAAGTGACACTTATGCTGATGTAAATGAAGGCGAAAAACTGGCCATGTTTAATTCTGCCGCTTACCTTGAAATTGCCATCAACAAAGGCAATGCTGCCGGGCTTTTTGGTTTGCAGGGCTTTTCAGAAAAACAACAACAGGCGCAGCAACAATATTTAAACAACCGCCTATTTTATCAAACGGTAAAGGTTTATTTTGAATAGCAGTTATTGCGGTCGGAACCGAACGTCAGACCGCAATAACTGCCGAAAACTGCTGGCCCGGCGAATTGAAGGCGTTGCCCAAAGAAAAAAGGTACAAGGGAGTGACACATCGACGATACTGCTATGAAAAACAACTGCCCGACCCAAATTCATGCATAAATTAAGATACTCCACATAGCAACCATTTGAATTTTATAACCAACATATCAATCAATCAGCAGACTGATAAGGAACTGGTAACGGCTTTTAAACAGCACCATGATATAAAATATCTGAGCTTACTTTACCAGCGTTACATGGATCTTGTATTTGGTGTTTGCCTTAAATATTTTAAAGATGCAGAGCGCAGCAAAGATGCGGTAATGGATATTTTTGAGGAACTGAACACCAAACTGAAACTGCACGAAGTAGATAATTTTAAAGGCTGGCTACATGTGCTGACACGCAATTATTGCCTGATGCAATTAAGAAGCCCGAGAAACCTGAAAACGAGTGAATGGAACGCTGATTTTATGCAATCGGCTGAAGTTACGCATCTGCCCAATGAAGCATTGGAAAAAGAAGAAAGTTTTAAATACCTGGAAGCCTGTATAGAAACATTGCCTGCTGATCAAAAACAAAGCATTGAATTGTTTTACCTGCATAAAAAGTGTTACAACGAAATTGCAATAATAACAGGTTTTGAATGGAATAAAGTAAGAAGTTTTATACAAAATGGAAAAAGAAATTTAAAATTGTGTTTGGAAGAAAAACAGTTGCATGATTAATGGCCAACAATAAAATAAATACCATTTATACCGCAGAAAATATTGAACAATATTTTTCAGGCAAGCTGTTGCCTGAAGAAATGCATGCCATGGAAAAAGCTGCCCTGGATGATCCGTTTTTATCCGAAGCAATGGAAGGTTATGTGGCAATGCAGCAACAGCCTTGGCAGAAACAACTGCATGAAGCAAGAGAAAAAATTGTTGCAAAAGAAAACAATAAAAACGCTCTACCGGTTATTGTTTCACTTAAGTGGTGGAAGGCTGCGGCGGCCATCCTGATCATAACCGGTGGCATTGGAATGGCTTATTTTTTTACCCGTTCATCATCTGTAAACAATGAAAATACTGCCATTGCAACCCTGCAAAAAAATATGGTTGATAGTAATCTTACCGCTCCTGACAGCAGCTTAACTGTTGCAGCAAATGATGCTGCTAAAAGGGTTGTTGTAATAAAAGAAAACAATAAGCCGTTGATAGCGCAGCTAAAGAAAGCAACAGTTTCGGATACAGCTTCTAGAACAAATCTTTTAAAAAAACCAGCCGAAACAGAAAAGGTTGCGTTGGATGACAATCAAAACAAAGCAGCGGATGAAACGCTTGCCTATAACCCATCTGCGCCTGCCGTGTCTGATAATACATCTTTACCAAAAGTCAATCGAAGTGAAGCGAACGGTGCCGTTTCAGCAAATAAAGCAATGGTTGCACAGAACATGAATATTGAATTGAACCACCGGTTTGATGTCACCGTTACTGCTGCTGATAATACGCCCCTGCCATTTGCAAATGTGTTGGTATTAAACGAAAATGTAGGTACTTATGCCGATGCCAAAGGAAGGTTTAAACTGGTAGCTGCGGATAGCATTTTAAATATAAGGATACGTGCGGCCGGGTATGTTTCGCAAACCTATCCTATTAAAAGCTTTACAGAAAACAGAATTGTATTAAATGAACAGCAGGTTGCGGCAAAGGATATTGTACAACTAAACAACAAAAAAATGACGGGAACAATGCCAAAAATGAAAGTGCAACTGGATACCTTGCTAAATGTAGAACCTGCTGATGGCTGGAGCAATTACGACGCTTACTTATCCAATAACGTCATCCCGTCGTCTTCCATACTGGAAAAAAATATTCATGGCGAAGTGGAAGTTACTTTTGATGTGCAAAGCAATGGCACAGTAAGCAATGTAAACATCGCAAAATCATTGTGTGCTGCCTGTGATGAAGAGGCGCTGAGGGTTATAAAAGAAGGCCCGCAATGGAAAGTTAAAAAAGGAAAAAAAGACAAGGGTAAGATAAAAGTGAAGTTTTAAAAGAGCCACCCTGATAAGCTTGGAACAATAGTTTCATCTATCTTTCATAAACTATATATTTCCCATTCAAAAAAAATATTACAATGAAAAAAATTCTTACAGTGTTTTCCTGCGCAAGCTTGCTTTTTATAAACGTTGTTACAGCCCAGGTAAATATGCCATCGCCTTCTACCACCCAAACCGTTAAACAGGAATTTGGCATGGGCAGCATTGAACTCATTTACTCAAGACCTAATATTAAAAACAGGATCGTATTTGGAGACCTGGTTCCTTATGGAAAATTATGGCGAACCGGTGCTAACAGAGCAACCAGGTTAACTTTTACAACCCCCGTAGAAATTGGTGGTAAAAAAATTGATACCGGATCATACGCTTTGTATACGATACCCGCAGAAGACAACTGGGAAATAATTTTGAACAAAGGAATCAACAATGGCGGCACTACCGGTTATAAAGAATCGGAAGATGTGGTACGTTTTACAGTGTCTTCAGTTAAGGCAACCACCAAAACAGAAACCTTCACCATGCAGTTTGCAAACATTAAACCAGAAAGCTGCGACCTGCAACTGGTGTGGGAAAAGAAATCCGTTTCCATCTCCATCACCACTAATATTAAAGATAAAATAAGAGCCCAATTAGATGCTGCAATGCTTACAGAAAAAAAGCCCTACTGGCAGGCTGCACAATTTTATTTTGAGTACGATAAAAATTTAACCAGGGCATTGGAAAATGTTACCAAAGCAACGGAAGAAAATCCCAAAGCATTTTACATGTTTTTATACAAGGCAAGAATTGAAAAGGAAATGGGGAAAACTGCCGCCGCAATGGAAACATCTAAAACTTCTCTGGCATTATCTAAAGAAGCTAAGAATGATGATTATGTAAAAATGAATGAGAAGTTACAGAAGGAATTGAAGAAAGGAAACTAAGTTTTTTAATTACACTAATTGTTACTGATTACACGAATTGATCAATGTTGAATTCTATTTCAATTCAAATACACAAAAAATAAAAAGGATGTCGGTTTATGGTGCCAGCTTTTTGTATGTATTCATAAGAGGTGACACTTTTTGCGAAGGGATCAACGCTGCGAAAGTCTCTGAGAAAGGTGTCACCTCTTCCAAAAAACATATCCGAAAAATCAGTTTTAATCTGCGTTATCAGCGTTTCTATCATAGATTCGCTGATGTGGCGGATTGATACACCAGCCCGAAAGATTCATTCTGGCGGGGATGAAACAGATTTAATTCTTTTTCCTAAAGGAAAGTATTGGCTGCAACAGTAAACTTAGTACAATTACCAGCAAAGCTC
>JAYUBR010000469.1:0-5965 GCA_043740775.1 Ferruginibacter sp.
AATAAAAACAAGAAAGCGCAAAGCAAAATTGTTGGTGATGAACAAAGGCAACTGCGTAATCGCGAAAAAGAAATCCTGTTTATGGATTTGCGGCAAATGGGAGAACCCTTTGAAAAAAAGTTTACACAGTTTAGTGAAGCAGATATAAAAAAAGTAGCTAGCACTTTTCACCAATGGCAACAAAAGGAAATTGACAATATACCAGAGTATTGCTATGCTGCAAAGCAGGAGGAACTAGCCGCAAAAGATTTTTCGTTGGTACCCAGCAAATACATTGAGTTTGTAAACCGGGATGAGAACATTGATTTTGATGAAAAAATGCAAACCCTCCAAAGCGAATTTGCTGATTTATTAAAAGCCGAAGCAAAAAGCAAAAAAGATTTACTCACTGTATTTAAAGAATTGGGTTATGAGATTAAATTATAAACCGATTGGCGATTATATAAAAAGAGTTGAGCACCGTAACTCTGATTTAAAAGTTACTAATCTTTTAGGGTTAAGTATGACTAAAGAGTTCAGGGAAACAACTTCTAATATAGTTGGTACTGATATGTCTGTTTATAGGGTAATGAGTAAATATCAATTTGCGTGTGACTTCATGTCGCCAATTCGAGTAAACAAACTGCCCGTTGTTTTAAAATTAGATGAGGAGCCTAATATAGTTTCTCCTGCATATCCCGTCTTTGAAATTAAAGATAGAAATAAACTTGATCCTGAATATTTGATGATGTGGTTTCGGAGAAGTGAGTTTGACAGATATGCCACTTTCAAATGTGATGCAGCAATTAGAGGAGGTTATGATTGGGAGGCATTATGTGAAACATCAATTCCAGTTCCTTCCGTTACCAAACAAAAAGAAATAGTAGTCGAATACAACACCATACAAAACCGAATTACGCTTAACAAAGAACTCATTAAAAAATTAGAAGAAACTTCACAAGCAATTTATAAAAACTGGTTTGTAGATTTTGAATTTCCTGATGAAAATGGAAAGCCTTATAAAAGTAATGGTGGGGAGATGGTGGAGAGTGAGTTGGGGGAGATACCGATGGGGTGGGTAGTAGATGATTTAAAAAATCTCTGTGCTAAAATTGGAAGTGGTTCCACACCAACAGGAGGCAAGGAAAGCTATTTTGAAACAGGGATTTCACTAATAAGAAGTACAAACGTCTTTGATTTTTCATTTTCATTTGAAGACCTTGCTTTTATTGATAAAAAGCAAGCTGATAAATTAAAAATGTAGAAGTTAAAGAACAAGATATACTATTCAATATCACAGGTGTTTCGGTTGCTCGTTGCTGCATGGTTCCAAAAAGTGTTTTGCCTGCAAGGGTAAATCAACATGTTATGATTATAAGAGCAAAAGAAAAATCAAATCTGTCATTTTACTTTTTATGTTTACTTTGTTATACCGATAGTAAAAACAAGCTGCTTGGAATAAGTCAATCTGGCTCTACTAGAGAAGCTATTACAAAAACAGAGATTGAAAATTTTGAAATTGTCGTACCAAAAGACAATGGGCTAAAACAATTTGAAACTATCATGAAGAGTTTGTTTGGGAGAAAAGATTTAAAGTCGAAAGAAAATCAGAAACTCGAGGAACTACAATCACTACTTCTTTCCAAACTTGCAACTGCAGAAAATTAATAATTATGGCGGTTTATAATGAGATAGTTTCTTGGTCAGGTAACAAGCTTGATTTTATCAAAGACGCTTTGAGAAGACTAATAACCAGCCCAACATTATCAAATGCAGATATTGATGATTTAACCGATTTGCTAAAAAAAGAAATTAGATTCACAGGCATCACAAAAATCGCAGTACCAATAACTGTAAGCCACATACCTGCAATAGTTATCCAAGGTAATGAAGTTGCAAAACTTTTAGCTATCGAAAATCCAGTAAACATTAATGCTCTATACAATAAAGCAAAAATTGATTTTGTAAATTCAGGTTTAAATATAATTTATGGAAATAATGGTTCTGGAAAATCAAGCTACGCTAAAATTTTAAAAAAACTTTGCTGGAGCAGGCATAAGACCATTGTATTAAAAACAAATGTTTACACAAACGACACAACACCTCAAAGTGTAAATATTAACTACGAGTTTGCATCTAATATATATCCTTACACTTGGAATAGTACTCAAAATAGCAATGCACATTTAGATACAATTTTAGTGTTTGATGCAGAGTGTGCAAACATTTATCTAAACAGCGAAAATCCCACAGAATATAAGCCTGTTGGTATAGATATTTTAGAACGATTGATTAAGGTATACATTACAATTGAAAATAAAATAAACACTGAAATAGATTTACTTGTTACACAGAAGCCATCTCTTAATCCCGCAAAGTTTGGTTATACCCAAATTTATAATTGGTATCAAACTATAGAAAGGATTAATGTCGTTGTTGTTCAAGCAAGGCTTCAGTTTACTCAACAAAATATTGATAGAAAAAACGAGTTAGTTGCATTGCTAAATAGTACAAATCCAATTCAACAAAAACAGTTTTTGCAACAAAAAATAATAAGATACCAATCAGTAATCAATGAAATAAACAATCTTTTAAAACTATTCTCACAACAAGCAATCGAAGCTATAGTAAATGTTAAGCAAGATTATGTAACCAAATACAATGCTTACATAATAGCACAGCAAAATATAAAAGGCGACTATCCTTTAAATGGGGTTGGTTCAGATACTTGGCGTTTAATGTGGGAAGCTGCAAAACAATATGCTGTAAGTGAAGTACATCCCCAAAGCCCCAATTTTCCTACCGATAAAAGTAATGAATATTGTGTTTTCTGTCAGCAAGAACTAAGTGCCGAAGCCGCTGAACGATTAAAAAAATTCAACCAATTTATTAACGATACCACAAGCCAAGCATACAACGAAGCCAAGAAAAAATTAGAAACTACATTGGTAAATATTTTAAAGCTTGTTGTAAACATAACTGAAACACAAAACGAGTTAGAAACTGACATTGTAAGTTTCAAAGTCCTTTTTAGTAATTTTATTCAAGAGTTCAATAATGCAAAAGGTATTATTGTACAACATTTAGAAATTATACATCAAAATACACTTGAACAAATTCCTTTTGTTACAGATATTACACCTTATATACAATCTGTAATAACTAAAATGCAGCAATCGATAACTGATATTGATAAATTAATGACTGGCAGAGGTGTGTTAGAAGGAGAACTTTTAGAATTAGAAGGATTAGAAAGTTTAGCCAATAACGCTACTCAAATTGTACAATATCACAACGAGTTTCAAACTAAAAACGGTTTGCAAAAATGCATTGCTCAATTATCAACTACTGCTATATCAAGAAAAATTGGCGAGTTGTTAGAAACCGAAGCTATTGTATTACAACAAGCAGAGTTTGTTAAACACTTAAAAGCCTTGAATACTGATATTGCAACCAAAGTTTCTATTTCAAAAGCAAGAACTTCAAGTGGCACAACATACCAACGTTGTGGTTTCAACAGTATAAATGAAACGATGAGCAGTATACTAAGTGAAGGGGAGCAAAAAGTAGTTGCCTTAGCAAATTTTTTGTCAGAATGTACTATAGACAATAGAACTAATACAATTGTTTTTGACGACCCTGTCACATCCTTAGACCAAGATTACAGAGAAGCTATTGCAAATATTATAGTTCAGTTATCTGCAAATAGGCAAGTGATTGTACTTTCACACGATTTGTATTTTGTTCGATTCTTACTTGATGCTCACAAAAAAAATACAGGAGGGGATTGTCATCTAATTGGCGTAGAAAATTATAAAGGTATTTCCGGAATACAATCAGATGAAATCCCTTATTTGGCAAAAAATGTACAAGAGAGAATAAATTCTATCCGAAGGGATTTGGTTATTTTAAATTCTCTTCAAGTCACAGAAAGGAGAAGGATTGAGGAGATTTTGGAAAAATTAAAGAAACAGTTTAGAAAATTACTTGAGAAGTCGATAGAAGAAATTTTAGCAAATGATTCTATTAAAAGATTTTCAAAAAATATCAATTTAAAAGCAGGGTATTTATCAAGTTTCGTAGTTACCGAGCATACAGATATAGAATTATTATTAAACCTTTATGGCAAATATTCCATAACAGAGCACGACGGAAGTATTGAGGTTAATACTAATGAACTAACTCAAGATGATATCACAAATGATTTAAAGTCTTTTGAAGATTGGAAAAATAATTTCAATGCAAGATTAAAGGCATTTAAAACAGAAAAGGGATATAGATGAAATTCACCGAAGAAAAATTAGAACAAGCTTTTACAGAGTTATTGGGCAACGAAGGTTTCCCCCATCTATAATAAAAATGTAAGGGCTGCCCTTGCGGCTGCTCAATAATAACATGGCATACAATTCACAAGATACGGGCAACCGCAAGGGATTGCCCCAACGCAGGTCTATCCGTTTAAAAGGATACGATTATTCACAGGCGGGTTTGTATTTCATTACCATTTGTTGCCAGGACAGAACGTGCCGGTTGGGTGAGGTTGTAGGGGCGGGGTTCACCCCTGCCCAAAAAGGACAACCAGGACAAATAGGGCAACCGCAAGGGATTGCCCATACCACCCAAATGGTATTAAATGAATACGGCAACATTGCCTATAATGAATGGGCAAAATTACCAGAACGGTTTACGAATTTTGAATTGGATATTTTTCAAATAATGCCCAATCACATGCACGGCATTATTGTGTTGAAGGATGTTGTAGGGGCAACCCTTGCGGTTGCCCGTGATGATGATGTGGTTGCCCGTGATAATACGGTTGGTGATGGTGATATAGGGGCAGGGGCAAGCCCAGCCCCTACAAGCGCAACAATTTCCGATATTGTTGGTGCATACAAATCGTTGGTGGCAAATGGGTGTTTGGAAATTTATAAATCAAAAAATGAAATGATGGGTAAATTGTGGCAACGCAATTATTATGAACACATCATCCGCAACGAACAATCCTATCAAATTATTTCGGATTACATCATTAATAATCCTGCAAAATGGGCAGAGGATAAATTTTACAGGCAATGAAATTTACTGAAGAAAAATTAGAAAAGGCATTTACCAAATTGCTGGGTAACGAAGGTTTCCCTCATCAGCTTGGTGTTACCATTAAGCGCTCACCCGATGAAGTATTGATAGAAAAAGATTTGCAAAATTTTTTACTTACACAATATGGGCAGGAAGGTTTAACGGTAACAGAAGCAAAATCAATCATTCTTCAATTAAAATCTTTACCGGCTTCTGATTTATACGAAAGCAATAAAACATTTATAAAAATACTTTCGGATGGTTTTATTTTAAAACGGGAAGACAGGAGCAATAAAGACATTTACATTCAGCTGATAGACTACAGTGGGCTTACCAAACAAAAACAACCTGCTGCAAAACAACTCATAAACCTGGCAGCAGAAGATGAAGCACCCTATGGGAAGTATGGGCAACCGCAAGGGTTTGCCCCAACGAATAATATTTACAAATTTGTAACCCAGTTAGAAATTACCGGCAACGAAAAACGCATACCAGATGGCATTATTTATATCAATGGCTTGCCTGTCGTTGTGTTTGAATTTAAAAGCGCCATCAGGGAAGAAGCTACCATTTATGATGCTTATGTACAATTAACCATAAGGTATCAACGGGATATTCCTGAATTGTTTAAATACAATGCTTTTTGTGTTATCAGCGATGGCGTAAACAATAAAGCAGGTTCCTTTTTTGCGCCTTATGAATTTTATTATGCCTGGCGCAGGGTGGCAGGTTTGGCGAAGGATGTGGATGGTATAGATAGTATGTTTACGTTGGTGCAGGGTATGTTTAATCACAATCGGTTACGGGATATTATCCGCAACTTTATTTACATTCCTGATTCATCAAAAAAGAATGAAAAAATAGTTTGCCGCTATCCGCAATACTATGCAGCACGTACATTGTTTGAAAG
>JAYUBR010000470.1:0-5957 GCA_043740775.1 Ferruginibacter sp.
TGCAGTAAACGTACATATTTCTATCACAGAAACAAATGACAAAATAAAACTTTGCATCAACGATGATGGAAATGGATTTGACATGAATCAGCAAAAAGAAACACCTGGGTTTATAAGTATGCGGGAACGTGTTAACTCCATCAACGGTGAATTAGTAATAGAAAGTAAGCCCGGCAGCGGAACCAGCGTTTGTGTTACTATTGCAAAAAACTGACCGGGTAATTGATACATTATCAGTCAAAAATATCAGAAGACAGATAACGATCTCCCCTGTCGCAAATAATGGCTACAATAATACCTGCATCTAATTCCTTCGACAATTCAATCGCCGCATGAACGGCACCACCACTGCTTAACCCGCTAAAAACAGCTTCCTCCCTTGCCAGACGTTTCGTCATTATGCGTGCATCCTTTTCATCAACTTCTATGGTACGATCCACTCTTTTCCCATCGAATATTTTTGGCAAATAGGCTGCCGGCCATTTACGGATACCGGGTATCTGGGAGCCATCTGTTGGCTGACAACCGACTATTTGCACCGCAGCATTTTGTTCTTTTAAATATTTTGATACACCCATGATTGTTCCGGTGGTTCCCATGGCAGAAACGAAATGTGTAATAGCGCCTTCGGTGTCTCTCCATATTTCCGGTCCGGTAGTTTTATAATGCATACCAGGATTATCGGGATTACCAAACTGGTTTAACATAAAATAACCACCTTTGGCAACCTGTGCATTGGCATAATCAATGGATCCTTCAATAGATCTTTCTTTTGGCGTAAGAATTACTTTTGCCCCAAAAGCCTGCATGGTCAGCACTCTTTCCCTGGTAGAATTTTCGGGCATTACCAATTCAATCGGCACTTTAAATAAGCTGGCTATCATTGCCAAAGCAATACCTGTATTGCCACTGGTTGCTTCTATCAATGTTATGCCTTCTGATATTTCGCCTCTGTCAAGTGCACCCTTAATCATACCGTAAGCAGCACGGTCTTTTACACTTCCCCCGGGATTATTGCCTTCCAGTTTACCGTAAATGGTTACGTTTTTATTGGCGCTTACCTGGTCTAATTTTACCATCGGAGTGTTGCCTACTAAATCTAGAATTCCTGCCATATACTTGTGTTGAAAATTATATTCTAAGGTACAACGCTATCTTTATTTATCGTTTACGTTATAAGATAATCAATGATATTTATTACTGAATAACACTTGCTGCTTTAGGAAGCTTGTATTTTAAATTATTTTGTGTGCCTTAAATCGAAGCTTTGATAATAAGACAAACGGATGGCATTAACACTCTTATATTGATTGCCGGCAGCAAGTTGCTGCCAGATATTGAGGTAACCAAATTGTACATTTGAAACAGCGCTGGTTTGAATTTTAAGCCCGGTATAAAAACGGTTTTGATCAAAATAATTATAAACAATCTGTTTGCCGGCATTTACATTTATTTCATCATTGATGATTAAAGAAACGGCACCCGGTTCAATCCCCTTTTTATCCAACGGCAATTCGTACCGCCAGTTATAGCGTAGCCTGTAATTAAAATTATAGCCATCAGCAAGGGTGCTGTCATTTAAAATTTTGTGCCGGTATCTTTCCTCCAGCCTTACCCAATGCACCATTCTTTTTCTGCCGTACCGGGCATCCCATTGTACCTGTTGCCATGGCCGGTGCTCAGGTTGTGAAACGTGTTTATGATTGTCTTGCGGAAAATAGTTAGCCCATGCAAATCCACCAGTTATCCTGATGGTGTTTGAAACATAATAAGTAACTCCAACCCGTACAATATCAACAGAGAAATGATTTACAAAATTTTCTTTTGTCCGCAATTGAAGATCCGTCCAGGTGCCCCATTTTTCGCTAAGCCTTGTTTGATTAAAATAAGCAAACCACGCCTCATTTAAATGCTGCACATTTTTTGTTATTTGAGCCGTAGACTTAAGTGCAGTGAAAGAGATAACCACACACAAAGCAAAATATTTACTCATTCATTCAGTTTACATAAAAAAGAATGCAAATATAGGGCACTCTCTTTTACATAAAACTGCAAAAAAATGCGGTAATAATTAAGGCCGTAGAAAACCGGTCTTGTGGCATGTACAATAGAATAATTTATTTGTTCAATAAACCATCCAGTGTAATGGCTGCATAATACAATGCGCCAATCGTTGGACCGCCGGCATACTCCAGGTGGTTGTTATTTAAAACATTGGTACCGCCTAATTTAATCGTGACTTTTAAAGCGGGTAACCTGTAGGTAACCTGTGCATCCAGGTTATTGATGGCAACTATTTTACCCGTTGCCAGCGGGCTTTCCCATAAAAAACTGTTCTGCCATTTCCACACAATATTAAATCCAACATTCCTGGTAATTGCCCTGTTTCCAAACGACAGGTTACTGGTCCAGTCGGGCGTATTAAAACCTGTTATAAATAAATCAGGAGATTTGATTCCTTTAATCTTATTGTAATTTAAGTTGCCGGAAATTGTATAGGTTTTATAGAAATTATAACTAACACCCAATGAGGATCCGTAAGTAGTGTACTTGTTTTTTGCATTGGTGTATACCCGGTAACGATCCTGGCCATTACTTGCTGCGGTAGCCGGTGAAATAGAATTCGCATCCTTTGCTGGTTGTGGATCCCGGTTACGGTCAATCATGGCCAATACCGCAACGTCAGAACCTATTGTTTCAGCAATGGGAACAAACACCTGCACCTGTCCTAAAAATCCATCATAGATGTTGGCATAAGCATCAAAATCTACAAACACTTTGTTGTTGAATAAAGCACTTTTATAGCCAACTTCAAAAGAGTTGATCCCTTCAGGCCGGCCATTTGGCAATGATGCCGGCTTTAGCAAACTGCGGTTGGCCAATGCAGCAGAGTCGCTGTTGCCCGCAAGTTTAACAGCCGCGTTAAAAGCTGCTACAGAAGTTTGTGTATAGCTGTTTTCGCGGTAGCCCAGCCCTTCGTTGATGATAGGCAATATACCTACCCTTTTTACCCTGCCATTGTTTACGTAACTCAATGCCTCAAACAATGCCGGAAAACGATAGCCCTGCTGAAAGGTAAACCTGAAGTTGTGTTTTTCCTTTACTGTATAAACCGCGGCTAAACGCGGCGTAAGTTTAGCAGTAAATTCAGGATTATAATCTGCACGCAATGAACCCCACAATTTTAATTTTTCGTTGAAAAGGGTTTTGGTCACCTGTACAAAACCACCAAACTTTTTATAGTAAATATTGCTGCCAAAACTGCCATCTGCCAAAGAAACATTTCTTTCTGCAATGGGTCTTTTGAAATCAACAAAATTATTGCCGTCTGGTATCAGTTCATACACCCTTGCATCGCCACCAATCAGCAGGTTAAAATATTTTACCTGTTTGATAAGATCCAATTGACCTTCTAAATGATACAGATGACTTTTCTGAATCAATGCTGCGCCACCGGTTGCCGGAGCATTGGGAACAGCGCTTGACTTAATATCCCAGTTATTGATTTTAACAATAGAATCTTTTACCCTGTTGAAGTAAGCGGTACCCGGTTCGGCCCTCCCTGCATCGGCCAACTGGCGGGCATATTGTGTAGCCTCGGCAAGGTTGCCGGAGGTTAATAAACCGCCGTGCGAAGTAGCAAAAGAATTCAACGCAGTCTTGTATTTTGCAGCCCAGGCACTGTTGCTTCCGCCGGTGTATAAATCAAGATTATCCGCCAATGGTTTTACGTTATAACTATCGCCTGAATTTTCAATGGAGGTATATGCCTTGATAGTAAAATTAGAACCCTTCAATTCAACCTGGTGATTTTGTACCACTACATTATCTAATTTAATTTTATTGCCTCTTTGAAAAACACCATCCATTTTACCAACCCGGTAAGTATAAATTAAAGTGGTGTTAGGCGTGATTTTATAATTCAGGGCAGCATCCAATTTCAGGTTATTTACTTTCGGATCTACCAGATCTTTTTCCCAATAACCGGTACGGGCCACCGTTAAAGTTTTGTTGGTTGCGCCATTAATTTTTAAACCAGTAATAGAAACCGTATTACTGCCGGCGAGCGCATCATCACCATATTTATTCCAGCCATCAAAGGCTACATTACCAGCGCCGTTTAATACGTGATAAGATGGGTTGGCCGTATTTTTATTATTTGGGTTCTGATCTAACCTTGTATCCGAAATCCAGTCTACCCCCTGCAGGTAACTTCCATTTAATTTAAAGGCAAATTTATTATTGAAGGCTTTTGCATAGCGTATAGCCGTTTCAGTAATCAGCGACGGTGAGTGGTCATCGCCATCTACATGGTTTACTCCCGTGCGTTGAAAAACACTTAGCCCCTGAGTAGTAAAAGGATTTTTGGTGATGAGGTTGGCCATACCGTTGATGGCATTCATACCATACAACGCTGAAGCTGCACCCGGTGTTACCTCTATACTCTGAATGTCCAGCTCAGTTGGCCCGATTGCATTACCCAGCGGCACACCCAACGTAGCTGCCTGCATATCTATGCCATCTACCAGTTGCATAAAACGAAAGTTATTGGGAATATTAAATCCCCTGGTATTGGGCACTTTAAAAGTGATGGAAGAAGTGGTTAACTGTACACCCTTTACGTTACCGAGGGCATCGTAAAACGAAGCTGCGGGTGTTTCCTTTAGTGCTCTTACATCCAGCTTTTCAATACTTACCGGCGATTTTAATATTTTCTCTGAAGTGCGACTGGCCGTCACTACCACTTCATTCGCCAGGTATGTCTGGCTGGTTAATTGTATCGCCAGTTTAGAACTGGCATTTTTGATTTCAATTTCCTGCGGTGAAAAACCAACGGATGAAATGACAACTGTAAAAGGAAATTTCTGATTCACCACCAAGGAAAATTTACCGGTTGAATCTGTGACTGTTCCTTTGGAAGCGCCTTTTACGGCAATGTTTACAGAGGCAAGTCCCTCATGACTTTCCCCCACTACCTTACCACTTAAAATTACGGTTCCGTTTAATTGCCCGACTGCTATGATCGGAAATAAAAATAATATTGCTAATAGCTTTCTCATTGTTTTATGTTGTGGTTTTTATTAAATACGTGGTTTATTAATTGATTGAAACAACTATGTTTAGTTGCGTTATATATTCTGCGTCAACATCAGAAACAGGTATCTTTTAAAATCATATTGCTTGCTAGTTTTAATATAGTCTATCAATTTAGTAGACTATATATTTAAAAAAATTATTTTTTATTACAGGAATCCATTCAGGGAGATTGGCAGTTCTAAACCCCGTACACTATTACTTTCACAATAACATTGCGTAACTGTATTTTGTATGTTCATAGTTTTACTCCCTTATCAGTCTATTGATTCAGTAGACTATATGTTCAAAAAAAATTGCTTTTTACATTAAGTGTACAATTGCCTTCCACAAACTGTTTAAACTTGTAATAATAACAAGAGAACCAACTAAAATAAACATTGTTTTTAATGGAAGTTTACCTACCAGTCTTGCTGCTATCGGGGCTGCAATTAATCCGCCGATGATTAATCCTGCTATTTGCAAAATCGGAATAGTTTTTAGCAAAATAAAAAACGTGATGGAACTGGTCAACACAACAAAAAATTCTGCCAGGCATACAGAGCCTATCACATACCGGGGGCTTTTGCGTTTAGCCATCAAAGTACTTGTTACCAGTGTACCCCAGCCACCGCCAGCAAAAGCATCTACAAAACCACCTACAGTAGCAAGCCAGCCTGCTTTTTTTACTTTATCATTTGCTTTCTTTTTTGCAAAAGCTTTTTTGATGATAAAATAACCAAGATAAAGGGTATAAATTGCCAAGGGTATTTTAACACGGTCAGCATATTTTTGAAAGAAAAAAGCACAGCCAGCGCCAACAATGGCCCCAATAACGCCAGGTATAACAATGGCTTTAAATAATTTTTTATTGATGTTACCAA
>JAYUBR010000471.1:0-1744 GCA_043740775.1 Ferruginibacter sp.
GTTTTCCAGTCTGGAAAATATTCCCGGTGTTCCATAATAAAGCGGGCAAAGGTCATGGCGTTAATCTGCGTTTCGCTCCACCAATCCACATCTTCAAAAAATGGCCCCCATTTATTTTCTTTTAATGGATAAGCTTTCATCCATTTCAACAAACTGTTAAATCCTGATTGATATTTTGCAGTATCGCCGGTTTTTAAATTAATCAAATCCAGCAACAATTGCATGGTGGGCGCCCAGTTGGAGGTGTATCCTGCAGAGTCTATCCATGTGCCGGTAAATTCATGGTTTCTTAACAAAGCACTTTCGCCGGAAAAAACATTTACTTTAAAAGGCAGTGGCGAATAATTGATATTGCCTTCTTTAATTAAAGAGCAAAGGGTATTGGCGATTTTTACGGCTGCATCAAGGTATATTTTATTTTCGCTGATTTTATAAACATGCACCAGTTCCAGCCCAAACGATCCCGCCTTATCCGGCTGTGTAACATCTTTTCCTGCTTTCATGTCGCCATCATAGGTTCCTGAATAAATAAAAGTGTTGTAAGGAAAAGGAATATCACGCCATTTGGCAGTAGCCGGAGACAGCCCATGAGTGAGGTAATAATCAGCCAGAAAATACATATTTGCCTTTACCCTTTCACTACCACTGTAGGGATAATATAAACGCCAGGAAGAAAGTGCCATGGAGAACTGGTCGCCGCCAATACCCCGTGGATCATTAAAACTTTGATTCCACACCTGGTGGTTCATGTAGTAAGGGAGTCCGTTCATATCATGCCGCATGGTATCCCAAAAATTCCACACAATATTGATGATATGGTTGTAAGAAGTTCCGGGATTTTCGTTGTACCAGCTAATGATGTTTCCCTTTTTATCTGTTTTAATGGGATGGTAAATCAGCATTTCTTTTTGCTGGCAAAAAAGAAAATTAAACAACAAAAAAGATGCTGTAGTAAGAAGTATTTTTCGAAGCATGGAGAATCGTTTTATTGTTTAAATATAAGATGAAATAATATAAGTTCGCCATTGATTTAGTACAAAGGAAATTATCTTATCTATTTTGTTAGCCAATTAATTGTATTTTTATTGAAACGATTATACACCATCAAAAACTGCCGAATGAATACATTTAGTTTTTCCCGTTACATTTTCACACTGTTTTTTATTGCTTTAAACAGCCTCATTATTTTTCCTGCCCGGGCACAATCTGCCAATAGCGC
The DNA here is from genome assembly GCA_043740775.1 of Ferruginibacter sp. Classification (GTDB taxonomy): domain Bacteria; phylum Bacteroidota; class Bacteroidia; order Chitinophagales; family Chitinophagaceae; genus Ferruginibacter. The sequence goes on from JAYUBR010000471.1 coordinate 1,220, forward strand.
TCCCCTGCGTGTAGCCGTTGCCGGTATTACCCACGGGCATGTAAGCTGGCTCTTAAGCCGGAAGAAACCGGACATGGTATTGATTGGTATTTACGAACCCAACAACGAACTGGCCCAACGGTATGCCAAACAGTATGGCCTTGATCCTGCTTTGATTTATAACGACCTTGGCAAAATGCTGGATGCAGTGAAACCAGAAGCAGTCGTGGCTTTTGGCTCCATCTTGCAACACATGGAAGTGGTAGAAGCCTGCGCTCCAAGACATATAGATGTGATGGTGGAGAAGCCCCTTGCAACCACACTTGCACAGGCATTGAAAATGCAGGAGCTGGCTAAAAAAAATAACATCAAACTGCTGACAGATTTTGAAACTTCCTGGTATCCGTCAACAGTAAAAGCGTATGAACTGGTAAACGACAGCAACTACATCGGCCAGATAAAAAAAGTGGTGATACATGATGGCCACCAGGGACCAAAAGAAATTAATGTAAACAAAGAATTTTTTGACTGGCTGACCGACCCGGT
>JAYUBR010000472.1:0-5953 GCA_043740775.1 Ferruginibacter sp.
CAGGAGAGCCTGCAAAAAATCATTGATGGTATTGACTTTCATCCGAAAATTCCATTTTTGCAATTTTATGTAAAAATGGAATTGTACCTATAAATAAAACAAATTATGCCCCTCATTAAAAAAATCCAACTGCTTATTCTATTTTTTATCATCGCCTTAATTCTAAGTGGTGTTACCGCCTTTCCGGTAGAAACGGAATTGCATTGGTTGTTGAATCATCCTGCGATGGTTCCATCATTTGCAGAAAAATGGTTACAGAATGCTTATGCAGCTCTGGTAGAAACCAATGCCAAATATCCGATGCTGGCTTATGGTTATGATTGGCTGGCCTTTGCACATATAGTAATTGCGATGGCTTTTATCGGCCCTCTAAAAGACCCGGCAAAAAATAAATGAATTATTGATTGGGCCATACTGGCTTGCTTTGCGGTTATTCCACTGGCATTTATTGCAGCGCCTATTCGCCACATTCCATTCTTTCATATTTTAATTGATTGTAGTTTTGGAGTGCCTGGCTTAATACCATTATTTATTTGCAGAAGATGGATTACAAAACTGGAAAATCAGATGGCGGCCAGGTAGCCAGCCATTTCGGTTTGATATTGCAAGGCAATGGCTCTTGCCTCTGCAGGAAAATCTTCTTTTTCACTGGCGTAAATAATAGCCCTGCTGGCATTTACCAACAGGCCACAATCCTTATTTAGACCAAATTTACTCACTTCTTCCAGACTGCCGCCCTGGAAACCTACACCGGGTACCAATAAAAAGTGATCAGGAATTATTTTGCGGATTTCTGCTAAGACAGTTGCCTTTGTGGCACCAATTACAAACATCAGATTGCCATCATTACCCCAGGTGCTTACTTTTTTTAAAACCGTTTCGTATAGAAAATTATCGCCCATTTTTTGCTGCTCAAAGTCCTTGCTGCCTGCATTGCTGGTTAGTCCCAATACAATCGCCCATTTATTATCAAATGCTAAAAAAGGTTTCACACTGTCTTCACCCATGTATGGTGCAACAGTAACCGAATCAAAAGAAAGTGTTTCAAAAAATGCTTTTGCGTATTGCGACGAAGTATTACAAATATCACCTCGTTTTGCATCCGCAATGGTGAAGTGTTCTGCCGGAATATAGTTCACCGTTCTTTCCATAATGTCCCAACCCTTTGACCCCAGCACTTCATAAAAAGCAGTGTTGATTTTATACGCTACGCAAAGATCTTTCGTAGCATCAATGATCTGTTTATTAAATTCAAAAATGGCATCAGGATGAGATTTGAGATGTGTTGGTATTTTATCAAAATCAGTATCTAGCCCAACGCAGAGGTATGATTTTTTTAATTGTATTTGTTCAATGAGTTGCTGTCTTGTCATAATAATTAAATAAAACTTATGCTTTGTTTATATCAATTTGCTTTACCATTTCACCGGCAATCATCACCGAGTTTTCATCACCTCTCTTTTTTAATTGCTCAATAATGTTGAGTTGTTCGCTACTGTTTTTATTCTGGCTTAGTTTAAATACATTGTCAATCGTTTTTATTTCAATGGTGAAGCCAACGATTGCTTTTAGCATTTGGTTTACATATGCTTCGGGCATTGCATTAAATGCGGCTGTAGTTGCTGTGCCTTCATATTTATTGGTCACTGCTTTTATCGCCTCGTAAGTTCCTTTATCATCTGTAAAAGTGATTTTACCTTTTGCATGCACCGTCATGTAATTCCATGTAGAGGCAGATTGCGGGTTGCCGTACCAGCTTGCACTTACATAACAATGCGGGCCGTTAAATATTACGAGTACCTGGTTGTTTTTTACAAATGCTTTGTGATGATCGGTGTTTTTCATCAGGTGGCCCGATAGAATAATTTTGCCATCATCGCCGCCAACAACCTCTAAAGGAATATGTGAAGCGACCGGATATTGCTCTCCAAAACCAGTAATGATTGCGAAAGAATTTTCTTTCATAAAAGCAATTATTTTGTCCGGGTCTTTTTCTGTAAAATAAGGAAGGCTATACATTAAGCTGCATTTAAAATCTGTTGTAACAATTCGGCAAAAATAAAGATTTCTTCGAAGCCGTTGTACAAAGGTACGGGAGCCACTCTTATTACATTGGGTTCTCTCCAGTCTGCAAAAATGCCAAAGGGTAATAGCGTATCAAAAACCGCTTTGGCATTTTTATGTACCGAAAAAGAAACCTGGCAACCTCTTTCATCCGGATTGGACGGGGTGATGATGGTGAATTTTTCTTCGGGCTGGTTGATATGGTTGAGAACAAAAAAGAGATACTCACTTAACGCTTTGCTCTTTTGCAGTAAATTGTCGAAACCCGCTTCAGTAAATACTTCCAGGGCTGCTTTGTGTGCAGCCAGTAACATCATCGGGGGCGTGCTCATGACCCAGCTTTCGGCGGTATGTATGGGTGTAAAAGTATTGCCCATTTTAAAACGATTGGCAGCATCATTGCCCCACCAGCCTTCCAGTCGTTTCAGTTCTTTAGTATTCAAATGCTGTTCATGCAAAAAAGCACCGGCAACGGCACCGGGGCCACTGTTTAAATATTTGTAGTTGCACCAGCAGGCAAAATCAACCTTCCAGTCGTGCAATTGTAATTTAATATTACCGGCTGCATGAGCAAGGTCAAAACCAGCGTAGGCGCCTGCATTCTGCGCTGCTGCTGTAATGGCTTTTATATCAAAAAACTGCCCGGTATAATAATTAATACCACTGAATAAAACGAGTGCAATGCTGTGTTTATGTTCTTCAATTACAGCAGTAATATCTTCTGTAGTAATCAGCTCTGTTCCTTCTTTTGGAAATACTTCTACGATTGCATCAGCCGGGTTAAAGCCATGCAATTTTACCTGCGATTGAAACGCATATTGATCGGATGGAAATGCTTTTGCTTCGCAGATGATTTTATAACGGGTTGCATTCGGTTGATAAAAAGACATCATCAGCAGATGAAGATTTACTGTAAGATGGTTCATAGTAACCAATTCTTCCTGTTTGGCGCCGATAATATCGCAGAGCAGTGGCGTAATTTTTTTTTGATACTGCAACCATGGGTCTTTGCCCAAAAAAAATCCTTCTACTCCGAAGTTGGCCCAACTTGCCATGATGGTCATTACTTCATCCTGTGTATTTTTTGGTTGCAGGCCAAGTGAATTACCTAAAAAATAGATCGCTCTTTTTCCTTGTAAATAAGGTGCATAAAACTGCTCACGGAAATGACTCAGCGTATCCTTACTATCCAGGCTCTGTGCATATTCCAGGGAAAATTCATGTTGCATAAAGATAATTGTTCTGATTTTTTGCCGGTAAGGAGTTAAGACGTTTTTAAATTATTTTAACCCGAATACTTAGGCATACTTTCTTTAATTGTATTTTCTTTTTATGGGTTAAAGCGTCTTAACGCCTTACCGGCTAATTAAATAAATTGGGATAGTCTGAAATAATTCCATCAACACCCAGTACCTTTAATTCATTGATTTTTTTTACATCATTCACTGTCCAGGGAATTACTTTGATGTTTTGCTGATGGCATTTTTCAATCAGTGTTTTATTCACTAATGTGTTTTCAGGACTGTAAATCGTAGGTATAAATCCGAGTGCTTTTAGTTGTTCTTCAAACGTTCTTTTATCAAACATTTCAATAAGCATCGCGGTTTTTATGGCGGGGTAATGCTGATGCAAATATTGCAGGCTTCTGAAATCGAAGGATTGAATGATTACCTGCTGTTCCATCTTTTTTTCGATGATGAGTTGCATCAAAATATCAATAAAGTCTGGAGGCGACGGATGATACACATTGTCCGTGGCGGGCATGCACTTGGTTTCGATATTGAAAAAAGGGTAGGGCCTTTTGCTGTTGACCATGTATTTCTTAACGCTGTCAAATACATCACTTAACAATGGTTTTGAAACGGCCAGTTTTCGTTGCTGTGGAAAAAAGGGATGCGGTTTCATTCCCACATCGTATGTTTTGATGGAGTCATAATCCATCTGGTACATGTTGTACTTATGTTCTTCTTTTGCGTCTATAAAACTACCGTCCGGTTTGGTGGTGATGGTATGATTAAAAAATGGTTCGTGGCTTAGCAATATTTTTTTGTCTTTGCTAAAACTGGCATCCATTTCCAATGTTGTTACACCAATGTCCAATGCCTTTAGCATGGCGGGTATTGTATTCTCGGGCATTAATCCACGACAGCCACGATGGCCTTCTCTATCAAAAGCAGGTAACTCTGTGATGGCTGATGGCGAAAGTTTTTTATTTTGAGTGGTCATTTTTTTGTTGCAGGCAAAAGCAACCAACATTAGTAAAATAAATGGAGTGGTTGTTTTTATTGATGAAAGCATTTGAACTGGCAGATTGATTTTTATAATAGAAATATTGTTGAACCGAAAGCCAATGCTGCCCAAGTATATACAGTACAAGAGGGCGACGCAACGATTTACCACATGGCTTCTTAGCCCGGACAAAAAATGTTTATCTTATTCAACCATTTCCACTATCCGTGTCGGAGCCATGTTTGCATTTCTCATAGCAATACCACGGGTGGCATTGGCGGCAAAATCAAGGAATGCTTTCTTTGTCAGCCCATCATCACCCGCCATAACCGGAATCCCAGCATCACCGCCTTCGCGGATGGATTGCACGATAGGTATCTGACCGAGAAAAGGAATGTCAAATTCTTCTGCCAGGTTTTTACCACCATTTTTTCCAAACAGGTAATATTTATTATCCGGCAATTCTGCCGGGGTAAAGTAACTCATGTTTTCTACCAGGCCAATGATGGGCACTTTCAATTGCGCCTGCCCAAACATGGCGATGCCTTTTTTTGCATCGGCCAGTGCAACAGTTTGTGGTGTGGTAACAACGATAATACCGGTTACCGGTACGGTTTGTACCACGGTTAAATGAATATCTCCTGTACCGGGAGGCATATCAATTACCAGGTAATCCAGTTCGCCCCAATCTACATCGCTCACAAACTGGCGGATTGCGCTGCTCACCATTGGGCCCCGCCAAACAACGGCCTGTTTTTCATCTACCAGTAAGCCTATGCTCATCATTTTAATGCCGAATTTTTCGATGGGTACAATCAAACCCTTTCCATCTACATCTTTCATCAGTGGTCTTTCGCCCCTGACACCAAACATAATATGCTGGCTGGGGCCGTAAATATCCGCATCCATTAAACCTACTGATGCACCACTTTGTGCCAGTGCCAATGCAAAATTGCTGGCGACCGTACTTTTGCCTACACCGCCTTTTCCGCTCACTACCGCAATGATGTTTTTTACACCGGGTAAAACGGTTTTGGCATCTTTACGGTTGCTGCTGGTATTGCTGGTAAAATTTACTTTTACAACGGCTTCTTTGTTCACTAAAATCTTCACTGCATTGATACAGGCATTCATAATCATATCTTTCAGGGGGCAGGCCGGCGTTGTAAGTACTACTGTAAAGGATACATCATTACCATTGATTACAATATCTTTTACCATGTTAAGGGTTACCAGGTCTTTTCCGAGATCTGGTTCCTGTACATTGCTTAGTGCCTTCAGGATATCTTCATTAGTCATCAGTTCAATTTTTTGTTAAAAAGCTTTCTATGCGGCAAAATTAGCCATTGATGCCCTTACTTTGTTTATTAATTAAGGAATGTTGTTACATTTGAAAATACAACTTTTGTTAACCAACGTAACTGCTTCGTCTTATCAACAAATTTGGGTAAATGTGCAGTAATTGAATTTTATTGAATGAAACTATTTTTACGATACTTTTTGATAAGTGCTTTATTGGTTCCGGTTGCTGCAAAGGCTCAATTTGAAAATTTCAAAGACTCTGTTGTAGAATTGTATGGCGTTGTAATGACGGCTGACAGCCTTCAGGCATTGCCCTCTGTGAGCGTTGTGGTAAAAGGAACAACCAGGGGTACCTTAA
>JAYUBR010000473.1:0-5946 GCA_043740775.1 Ferruginibacter sp.
TTTAATGAGTGATTTAACAGCAGACCTAGGTGATACATTTGAAATGGAAGACAAGGGTTGCCTGATGATGTGCAAGCAACAAAAAACACTCGACCATGAATTTCATCTGGCTGACGAAGCAGAAAAATATGGATTAAAAGTAGAGCGTTTAACAAGGGATGCTGTACAGCAATTAGAACCAGATGTTGAAATTGACGTGGCTGGCGCAGTGCTTTTTAAAGATGATGCCCATTTGAACCCAGGCAGGTTAATGTGCAGTTTGAAATCATATCTTGAAAAATCAGGCGTACTTTTTCATTTGAATACAACTGTAACCGGTTTTGAAAAAGCGAACAACGCCATTACGGCCGTAATTACAGACAAGGGTACATTTTATTGCAGCGAAATTGTATTAGCAACTGGCAGTTGGTTACCAGTGGTAGCAAAAATGATGGGCATTAAATTATTATTACAACCCGGTAAAGGCTACAGCCATACCTACCAGCATGTAGAAAATAATGTAAAATACCCGGCCATATTGGTGGATGGAAGATGCGCCATCACGCCATGGGGACACCAGTTAAGAATTGGTGGCACAATGGAATTAAGCGGCATCAATAATAAAGTTTTGGTGAAGCGCATGCAGGGTGTATATGATTCTGCCAAAAGATTTTACCCCGGATTAAAAATAGATTTTCCACCAACAGATAAAATATGGAGTGGTCTGAGACCATTAACGCCAGACGGATTGCCGTACATTGACCGGGCCGGAAAATACAACAATGTAATCATTGCAGGAGGCCATGCGATGCTGGGTATATCCGAAGCCACAGGCACAGGCAAGTTGGTTACTGACATCATTCAGCACAAAACAAGTGATATTGATGTTAGTGCGTTTAGGCTTAACCGGTTTTAAATTTATTTGGAGTAAAAAAAATGGCCAATGCAAAACATTGGCCATTTTTTTTAAGGAATATTTATACCTATTCTTTCTTTGGCGAAATCACTGGTACCGCTTTTTCCCTGATCAGTTTATTTAATTCCACCACATCAACATCCATCAATTGTTTTAATTTTTTTAGTTGAATATCAGCCATGGCACTTAGGTCATTATAGGCTTGTTTTACCTGGGCAGTGGGGGCGTTATAACCACTGTTGGCATAATCGAACAGGCCTCCGATTTTATCGTTTAAGCGAATGGGATAATTCAAAACATCTTGTCCACTTTTTGATTTTGTTTGATACAATGCTTCTTCAATTGCCGTTAATTGCTTGTTGATGGTATCACCTTTTTCTTTTATTTCTTTCGGCAAATCTTTTCCCTGGCGTTCAGAAAAGCCATTTATTTGTGTACGCATGTCACGGATATTTTTAATGGCTTTTTGTATCACACTAAATTTATCCCGGATGGTAATAAGGGTATTAAACTGGTCTTCATATTCCTGCTGTGTTACTTTGTAAGTTGGGTTTGCCAGAATCATGAATGGCTGCACAGTGGAATCATTGCCTGCTTTTACTTTAACGAAATACAGCCCTGGTGCAGCTTTTGGACCGCCAATAGAACCGTTCCATAAAATCATGCCTTCTATTTTTTCTGCTTCGGGATAATTCATGTTCCATACAAACTGGTTCATGCCTTTGCTGATTTCTATCTGATCTTTTTTCTCCTTGGCATCCGTTGCAAATGTTTTTATTTCTTTTTTGTCTTTGTCGAGGATAGTGATACTTCCTTTGATGCTGTCAATAATGTCTCTTATATAATAATTAATTACCGAACCATTGGGTGGATTGGTGCCGGCATTTTTTGCATTGGCATTTACAGAACCATCCCGGCGGTAAGCATCGTTAACAGGTAATACATAAAAGTTTTTATTGAGCATGGCTGCATCAAATTGCTGCACCGGTGTAAGATCATCAATGCTCCAGAAAGCACGGCCCTGTGTGGCAACAATCAAATCATTGTTTTTAATGGTAAGATCTGTAATGGGAACGATGGGTAAATTCAACTGAAATGGCCGCCAGTTAGCACCATCATTGTAACTGATGTACATGCCGTATTCAGTACCAGCGTATAATAATCCTGCACGTTTTTTATCAGCCCGTATAGTTCTTGCAAAATGCATAGCCGGAATGCCATTGGTAATTTCTTTCCATGTTTTACCATAGTCTTCCGTTTTAAAAATATAAGCTTTAAAATCATCCAGTTTGTATTTGGTGCCCACAATATAAGCGGCTCCTTTTTTAAACGGATCAGCATCTATGCAATTCCACATCATCCATTTACCCGCTGCCGGTGGCGTTACATCCCCCCAGTTTTTACCGCCATCTTTACTTACATTCAGGCGGCCATCATCACTGCCTGTCCACAGCAAATCTTTTTCATACGGACTTTCTATCGCTGTAAAAATGGTGCAGTAATATTCTACGGAAGTATTGTCTTGCGTAATAGGGCCGCCACTGCTGCGTTGTTTGGTAGTGTCGTTGGTGGTAAGATCAGGGCTGATCATTTCCCAGGTTTGTCCTTCATTTTCTGTTACAAATAAATTTTGTGCACACACATAAAGGCGCCTGGGATTGTGGGGTGAAAAGAAGATAGGGAAGTTCCACTGAAAGCGGTATTTCATGGTGATTACACCGGCACCCATCGGGTTATCGGGATACACACTGATGGCCCGGTTCTCACCGGTTTTATGATCGTAGCGGCTCAGGTAGCCATCATAATTTCCACCATATACAACATCAGGGTTCAGCGGGTCAGCAACAACGTAGCCACTTTCTGCACCTGCTGTTGGGCTCCAGTCAGCGGTAGTTATTTGATCTCCGTTACTTGCACTTAATATTCTTACTGTACTATTGTCCTGCTGTGCTCCCAATATTCGGTAAGGGAAATGATTGTCTGTTGTAACCCGATAGATCTGCGCCGTTGGCTGGTTTTCGTAAGTGCTCCAGTTGGCGCCTGCATCAAAACTAATTTGCGCTCCGCCATCATCTGCCACAATCATCCTGCTGGCATCTTCCGGATCAATCCAAAGATCGTGGTGATCGCCATGTGGTGTGTTGATGGTTTGTTTAAATGTTTTGCCTCCATCTGTACTGCGGTACATTCCTACGTTCAATGCATAAATAATATTTTCATTTTTTGTATCGGCAAATATTTTACTAAAGTACCAGGCCCGCTGGCAGATATTGGCATCATCTGTTTGTTTTTCCCAGGTGTTACCGCCATCATCGCTGCGGTACAATCCGCGGCTCTTGCATTCAATCAAGGTATATACTCTTTCCGGGTTTACGGCACTTACTGTAATACCAATGTTGCCAATGATTTCTTTTTTAGGCATTCCTTTTTTATCCATCAGGTTGGCCCATGTTTCACCACCATCTGTACTCTTCCACAAAGCACTTCCCGGGCCGCCGCTTTCAAGGCTGTAAGCTGTACGACGAATGTTCCAGGTACTTGCGTACAACACATTTGGGTTGCCAGGTTCCATCACCAATTCGGCTGCACCTGCGTTGGCATTTGCAAACAAAACTTTGCGCCAGGTTTTTCCACCATCCATCGTTTTATATACACCGCGGTCTGCGCTTGCGCCAAATAAATGACCAATCACCGATACCCAAACAATGTCGGGATTTTTTGGATGAACAATGATGCGGCCGAAATGCCTTGCGTTTTTCAGACCAACGTTTTTCCAACTGCGGCCATCGTCTTCACTCTTCCACAGGCCGTTGATGCCTTCACTCACATTGCCCCGCAACGTATTTTCTCCTTCGCCTGCGTACAATATGCTTTCATCACTGGGTGCCACCGCCACCGCTCCTATGCTGCCACCAAATGTTTTATCACTAATGTTTTTCCAGTTACTGCCGCCATCGGTGGTTTTCCATACACCGCCGCCAACAGCACCAAAGAAAAAAGTATTTTTGTTTTTATAACTGCCAGCCACCGTACCACTGCGTCCACCCCTGAAAGGACCTACCTGCCTGTATTTTACTTTGCCAAACAAAACAGAATCTGTAGCCGTGAATGAAATTTTTTCTTTTTGTGCTGATGCAAAAAATACAGCCAGCATTGCTGTAACCGAAAGCAGTAGTTTCATGGAAGAATTGATTTTTTGAAATTGGAAATTACAACAAAGCATTGAAACTTGTTGTTTGTGTTGATGAACGGAAATTAGCGGGCTATGTCGAATTGAAAAAGTACCTCCAACTTTTGCCGATGTGACGTGAAGTAAAAATTCTGTATACAATAACAGCCGTATAACAGCAATATTTATTTCTAAATCTTTAATTTATCTTCTTCATTTCATTGTAAAGTCATACATTTCAATAATAATTTGCAGCATGTATTTATTAAAACGTTTAAACCTGCTTAAAGGTCTTTTCTTTGCTTTTTTACTATTGAGTAGTTTGATGCTGATGGGTACCATTGGCTATATGGTTATTGAAAAATATAATTTTATTGAGGCAATATATATGACGGTGATAACAGTGGCATCTGTTGGCTACAATGAAGTGAAGCCTTTAAGTACCAGCGGGCGCATCTTTACCATCTTTTTAATTTTAATTAACCTGGGTTTATTTACTTACTTTATTACGTGGTTATCGCGTTATTTTTTCGACCTTGAGTTTATAAAAAAATACAAAAAAATCAACATGGAAACTAAGATTGAGCATTTAAATAATCATGTTATTATTTGCGGTTTTGGCCGCAATGGAAAAGAGAGTGCACAGATTTTATTCAACAACAAAATACCGTTTGTGGTGATAGAAGAAAAGAGAGACCCGGATTCACAGACTGGTTTTGAAGTACTGCACCATTTAAAAGGCGATGCTACCAAAGACGAAGTATTACTGGAAGCAGGGATAAAAAAAGCGAGGGCATTAATTTCAACATTGCCTGTGGATGCGGATAATTTATTTGTTGTGTTATCTGCCAAACAACTCAATCCCAACATGACCATCATCAGCCGTGCGTCGCAGGATTCCTCTGTAAATAAATTAAAAATAGCGGGTGCAAACAATGTAATAATGCCCGACAAAATTGGCGGGGCACACATGGCTACGCTCATCATGTTACCTGATGTGGCAGAGCTGCTATCCATGATGAGCACAAAAAACAATACCCAGTTTAGAGTGGCAGAATTAAAGGCAACCAAAACCATTTCGCTGGATGAACTGGATCTCTGGAAAAAAACCAATTGTACCATCCTGGGAATAAAGGAGGGAAACAATTATACCATGAATCCTTCTGCAGCTTTTGAAATTCATCCAGCGTTAAGCATCATCGTAATGGGCAGCGATGAACAGATTGCACATGCAAAGGAAATTGTGTAAGGTGCAATTGCTGTTAAATAGAGTATCTTGTTAGCAAATAACAAATAAAAGAAATGATCTACAAAACTTCAATGGACAAAGTAACAAAAGGAATAACTATTGGAATAACCATATTATTTGCAATTATTATTATAGCGCAATATGATATCATTAAAGACACAAGTCATACAATTCCAAATTATACCACTATTGCCTTGCTGATATTTTATTTTATTGCGTTTGCATTCAGACCCATCAGTTATGAAATTACTGGTGAGCTGTTAGTTGTTCATAGAATTTTTATGGCTGTTAAAATATCTAAAGATTCAATTAAAAGTGTTGAACTAATTGATAAGGATAAAATTCGTCCCGCTTTGCGCACTTTCGGTGTTGGTGGATTATTTGGATACTATGGAAAATTTGCCAATTTTAAAATGGGTGCCATGACATGGTACGCAACCCGGAAAAGCAACACAGTTTTGCTAATTACAAAAGACAATAAAAAAATTATTTTAACACCAAATGATCCGGTAAATTTTGTGAATGAATTTGAATTGCATTCTTAAAGGAAATGATAATTCACAATTGCCTTTGCTTTTATTAATAACACCCGGTCTTACAACTCAAACTCCCACACCGTTCTGTAACTGCCAT
>JAYUBR010000474.1:0-5943 GCA_043740775.1 Ferruginibacter sp.
AGTAATAAAAATGAATAACCAATGGAGCAAAATTATTCAGCTAATCAAAACTAATTTTAAGACCGCAGCTTAATATGCGACATTTTGGAATGCACCCATGAAGATGGTTTAATTCAAAATGGCAGAATTTATATGTTAGCTGATGTAATGATGCAACAGTTAAATAATAAGTGATGCCAAATATTTTTTCAACCATCTGGTCGATAACTGAACCTGCAGGCGAATAATATTGATTAAACAACTTTACCAATACATAAAAAAAAATTTATGGAACAGCAAAACAAAAACAAACAGTTTCTTATTAATTATCTTAATGCGGTAAGTGGTGTTCCCAAAACAAGAGAACTTCTACAACAATATATGACCGATGAAGCACTGATTGGACATATAGAATTTTTTGAGGCGTCTTTTCCCAAGTATGAATTATTTATTGATGAAATAGTTGCAGAAGGTTCCCGTGTAATTATAAAAGCACGTTTAAAAGGAACACATTTGGGCGACCTGAGCGGAATTGCCCCTACTTATAAAACAGTCAATTTCCCATGTGTAGTTGCGTATGAAATTGAAAACAACAAGATCGTTAGCCATTGGATGCTGTCTGATCAAATGTCGCTGATGGAACAATTAGGGGTGATACCCGCTGCTGAAGCAGCACATTAATGAATGCAACAAATGAATAAGTAATTGCAACAAATACCATAGCACTACGCCTGCAGATGCATATACCTTTAAAAAATTATTTTATGCAACAACAAAATCAAATCAAAAAATTAATTGTTAATTAGAAGCCGGTTGAATATTAAATATAAACCTACATATATGCAAAGAAGAAAATTTCTTAAAAGCAGCGGCACTTTAATAAGTGCGTGGCCACTATTGCAGGTAAAGCCATTTAATTTTTTCGATAAAAATTTTGTTATGGGAGATGAAGTTGTAAAAATGAAAGTTGGCAAAATTAATTGCACCATCTTTCGCGACCTTATGTTTAAATACCTCGCTAAAGATTTTTTCATTAACTCCGGCAAGGAAGAGTTAGACGGGGCATTAAATAAATATCATGTAGCTCCTGATAATATACCTTCTCCTTTTATTGCAGTCTTGCTGCAGTATGATGATAAAAAAATATTGATTGACACGGGTATCGGCTTTTTAGATGAGCCGCTTGTTTTCCGAGGTGAAACTTATGTGTTCAAAGGCAGGTGCCACCAGTTGTTAGAGCAGGAAAATATAAACAAAGAAGATATTACTGATGTGATAGTTACGCATTTTCATCCCGACCATATTGGCGGCATATCCGGCACTGATGGCAAGTTGAATTTCCCCAACGCACAATTTCATATACATGAAGATGAATGGAATTACTGGCACACATCACAGTCAGACAATCAGCCTGCTTTATTCAAACATTTTATTGAACAGAACATTACGCTTCTAAAAGATTTTAACCTGAATTTATTAAAGGGGGAATATGCAGACCTTATGCCCGGCATAACAGCGATAAGAACGGAAGGGCATACACCCGGGCAAATTGCATTGAATATTAATTCCGGCAATGAGCACCTGTTATACGTTTCAGATGCGTTTCTACACCCGCTTCATATAGAGCATTTAAACTGGCAAACCAATTACGATTTGGATCATGAGCAAGCAAAACAATCGCGGATAAAACTGCTTGAGTTAGCATATAAGGATAATATGCTTGTGAATGCATTCCATTTCAACTTTCCCGGTATGGGCAGAATAGATAAGCTTCAAAATAATTGGGTCTGGAATTACGGGTAAAGAACTAAACCAGTCTATTAAAAGCACCCGCCTTTTTATATGTTTTAAAGCTTAAAACCTTATTGTATTTATAAGACATCAATAAAAAATTTCATGCCCGCATGAAGATGCATTGTATTGCCCAGTTATGTCGATTGGTTTTATAAACAGGAAAGTTGATCGCTAAATATAAAATACTTCGAAAATTTAATAACAAAAAAACCCGGCCCCGCCAAAAACCGGAATACAGAGTAGACAACCAAAACCACATTTTATGAAAAAGATATTTACACTGCTTACAGTTTTTATATTCATAAACCTGTTAGTAAATGCACAAATACCCACGCTCAGCATTGACCCTACCAACGTAACCACTATTGCAGGCAATGTCAATCCCGGCCATGCTGATGGGATAGGCACTGCAGCAAAGTTTACTTATCCTTTTGGCGTAGCAGCAGACCCCTCAACGGGAAACGTGTATGCCTCCAATATGGGGTCGGAATATGTAGCACCCAATTTCCTCAGCTTCACCGGCATTCGCAAAATTACCATGCCTGGGCTGTTGGTCACTACACCTGCCGGAGGAGGCGGGCAAGTTAATGTACGATATAATTACGCCAATCCTCCTATAGATGGCACAGGTACTGGAGCAATATTTTACACCCCTAAAGATATGGTAGATGATGCCTTTGGCAATATATATGTGGTGGACCAGGAGACTGCCATTCGCAAGATGACACCTGCAGGCGTGGTAACCACTCTTTTTGATTATGCCCCGGCTTCTTCTAACCCTGTATCAATAACAGGCTTGGCAATAGGGCCATCGGGTAATTTGTATGCGGCCTTTAACAGGGCATATTCATCTAATTGTGGTATCCTCGATGTTTTTTCAAATACTGTAGTGTATGAAGGGACCGATAACCGATATCCCCCTAACTTCCGCATTGATAGGTTTGCTGTAGATGCCCAAGGCAATTTTATTTTTGGAAACAAACTATTGCGTAAGGTTCAAAGACTTAGTTTACCCGGGGGCATTATTACAACCATTGCCGGCACGGGAATTAACGGAGATGGAGGAGATGGTGGCCCTGCTTTGTCGGCTGATTTCAGTGGGTTACAGGATGTGGAAGTAGATGCGCTCAATAATATTTATGTGCTGGGCACTAACCGTATACGAAAAATATCTCCCGGCGGCTTCATTACTGCTGTGGCAGGTACTTCTGGTGGAGGCCATGTGGATGCCAATGGTTTAGATGCCCGTTTTATGGGTGGGGACGGGGCACTCGTAATGAATGCGGCCCGAACCGCTTTGTATGTAGCCGATCCTGGCGGCGGTGGAAACTATTGTACCATTCGCAAGGTGAGTGCTGTTATCTTTAATCCTTTCTCTACCATTACAAGTCATGCTTCTGCTGCGCAATACTATAGCGTAAGCGGCGCCTACCTTACTGGCAATGCCACCATTACCCCACCCGCAGGCTACGAAGTATCGCTTAGCCCAAACAGTGGCTATGCCAGCAGCCTCACTTTTACGCCCCAATTGGGTGATGTGTTTTCAAGAAATATTTATGTAAGGCTGGCGGCAGCTACCTTACCCGGTACTTACAATGGCAATGTGGTATTCAGTTCACCCGGTGCTGCTTCGGTTAATATGCCAGTAGCGGGTGTGGTAGATCCTCACAAGCCCGGCGGTGCATTTAATTTTAATGGCGGCTTATATGAATATACCACAATGCCTACCAACAATTTTCCCGCAGGCAGCAGCAACTATACTATAGAATGTTGGGTAAAACATGGAGAAGACAGGGATGATAATATAATAAGGTGGGGTACTACTGCCAGCAACAATACTGAAAACGGTCTCGCCATACTTATAGGTAATAAGATTGATAATTATTCTGGAGTGAACAATGAACTAATTGTAAATGCCCCAAACATTAACGATAATAACTGGCACCATATAGCAGCGACCTTTGACGGCGCTACCCGCAAAATATATATGGACGGCATAGTGATAGGCTCAGACGTACCTCCTGTAGCTTTTAATGTTTCAGCAGGAACGCAGGGGTTTATAGCTTGCTATAATTCTGCTTCAATGCATTTTAAAGGAAATATAGATGAACTTAGAATTTTTGACAAAGCACTTACTCAAAGTGAAATTATTAGTAAAAATGGTTGTGAACTGCCTGCAGGAACTGCAAACCTTTCTGCTTATTACAAGTTTAACCAGGGCACTGCCTTTGAAGATAACACTACTATTATGAGCTTTACCGATGCAAGCGGGAACGGCAACAACGGCAATTTAAATAATAGTTATCTCCTTAACGGCAACACCAGCAACTTTGTAACGGGTGCGGTTACTAATGATGTGGGTTGTTCTTCAACACACACAACTACTGTGAATGCCTGTGATAGTTACACATGGGCTCCACCTCTGGGTAATGGAGTTACCTATACTGCATCAGGAACATATACTGGTGCGACTATTAATAGTGTAACGGAAGTGCTGGTGTTAACAGTCAATTCTATCACAGCAAGTGCTGCGGTTACATCTAATTATAACGGTTCACAATTAAGCTGTACTACTTCAACTGATGGCATTATCACTGTTACTGCCACTGGCGGTACAGGTACATCATCCTATAGCATAGACGGAGCATCTTATGTGTCAGGTGTAAATGCCAATGTATTTACAGGTCTTGCTGCTGGTGCTCATGTGCTGTCGGTTAAAGATGCCAGCGGATGTACAAAAGCAATAACTTCAGTTTCTATAATAGCGCCTCCAGCTTAACCTCTACATGCATCAACAGTAATCCTATACTTTGGTTTGGTTATTCATTAGATCAGACAGACACCATTACTGTAAAACCCTCAGGTGGCGTGGCCCCGTATAAGGTAACCATTACCATGAACAGACCATTGAGTTGTAATGTAATTACCAGCACTGGTGATGAGGTTTGGGCACCACAGGCTAATACCAATGCTAGCCTTAATGCTTATGCTACCTGCCCAACTTCTGGCGCTTCTCCGGCGAATCCATCTTCCACATCAACAAGTGCTATTACATCAGCAACTGGATATTCACTATTTGTTACACTTGTTAAGGATGCCATTATTACTGCCACCATTACCGATGCAAATGGATGTACTACGGTCTGTTCAACTTCGATACATGCAGAAGATGTTCGCTGCTTTGCAGGAAATAGTACAATAACAAAAGTATTGATCTGCCATCAAACAGGCAGTATCAAAAATCCATGTGTGGAAATATGCGTTGATTCTTCTGCTGTTGCGGAGCATAAGGCTCATGGTGACTTCGTTGGCAAATGTACTCCAGGTTGTAATGCTCCAGCTCAAAGATCAATTGCTGCTGCGGCAGAACCTGTTGGAGAAGGCAAATTAAGTTTGAAAATAATTCCAAACCCAACTACCAATTACTTTAACCTAAAATTAAATAGTGCTAGCAAGGAAAAGATTACTGTAAAAGTGCTGGATGTTAGTGGTAGAGTGGTAGATATCAGGAATAATGTACCAGCAAACAGTACACTTGAATTGGGAAGTAAATACCATAAGGGGTTCTACTTTGCAGAAGTGATGCAAGGTACTTACAGGGTAGTCGTTAGGTTATTAAAACAACGGTAATTCATTAATAGACAAACTTTCAAGAGGCTGTTTCAAAAGACAGCCTCTTTTTATAGGGTCATGTACTTTAAATGCTGATGAAACCAAGGCCAGCATTTATCCAAAACCAAGTAATGGAAATTATCATTTGCGTATAGAAACGCCTGATAAAGTCAGCAATGCTGAAGTACAGATAATAAATACAATTGGTGAAATTGTTGGCAAGTACAAGAGTTTTAATAATGAAGGGATAATAGATATTCAGGTAAAAAAAAGCAACCTAATAAATGGATTTTACCATGTTAAATATCTCATCGGCACTGCAACAGGCTCCATAAAAATGGTTATCCAGCGTTAGCAAAGCTCGGTTTATAATCTCCTTCTGAATGTAAAAGACAAACTGTCCGGCATTAAAATGCCGGGCTTTTTTTATACAATCTTTGCAACCAGCTACTTTTTCTGTAGCGTTTCAAAAATCAAAGCATCAATTTCCAGGTATAAAGCCTATCTTTATACGCCATATTTAATTTTCGTTCAATATCTGTAACTTGTACGAAAGTC
>JAYUBR010000475.1:0-5941 GCA_043740775.1 Ferruginibacter sp.
GGGCAGAGTTCCGCCGCCGCGATTTTTCATTGGAAACGCATACAGAAATTGTGGTATCGCCAGAAGATGATATTGAATTAAGAAGAATCCACATCACCCACCGCAGCCGGAAAAGAAGAACACTTGAAATAACCAGTTATGCAGAAATTGTGCTCAACACTGCGGCTGCCGATGAAGCACATCCTGCTTTTAGCAATTTGTTTGTACAAACAGAAATTAACCAGCAACGAAACACCATTCTTTGTACAAGAAGGCCGAGATCGGTAGATGAACAGCCACCATGGATGTTTCATTTAATGAAAGTACATGATGCAACCATAGAAAACATTGCTTACGAAACAGACCGTGACCAGTTTATTGGCCGGGGAAATACCATCAATGCACCTAAAGCAATCCGGCAAAAAAATGCGTTATCAGGAAGCAGCGGTTCGGTACTGGATCCTGTTATTTCTATTCAATACCGCATTGTAATTGAGCCGCAGGAAACCGCCATTGTTGATATGATATTTGGAGTGGCTGAAACCAAAGAGGTTTGCAATATATTGGTAGATAAATACCAGGACAGACACCTTACCAACAGGGTACTGGAACTTGTATGGACACATAGCCAGGTTATCTTACGCCAGATAAATGCATCCGAAGCGGATGCGCAATTGTTTAGCAGGCTGGCAAGTTCCATTATATTTTCCAATCCATCCCTGCGTACAGACCCTTCTACCATTATAAAAAACCAACGTGGCCAGTCTGGTTTATGGGGGTATTCAATTTCAGGCGATATACCGATTGTATTATTACAAATTGAAGACGCAGCCAATATCGGCCTTGTTAAACAACTGGTACAGGCACATACTTACTGGCGTTTAAAAGGTCTGATGGTTGACCTGGTGATATGGAACGAAGATCATGGCGGCTACCGCCAGGTATTACACAACGAAATACAGAGCCTTGTTGCACCGGGTCTTTCAGGCGACAGTAAGGAACATCCCGGAGGCATATTTATACGTGCAGCCGATCAGATATCCAACGAAGACCGCATTCTTTTTCAAACAGTGGCCCACATTGTAATTTCAGATGCATTGGGCACTTTGGAAGAACAAATGAACCGGCGCAATAAATTAAAAACAAGCATTCCGTATTTTAGTCCCAGTAAATTTCATGCCTCTGTATTTACAAGTGTGCCAACGGTTACCAACCTGCAGTTTTTTAATGGCACAGGTGGTTTTTCGCAAGATGGAAAAGAATATGTGATTACTACCACGCCCACACGCCCTACACCAGCACCATGGGTTAACATCATTGCCAACCCGCAATTTGGTACAGTGGTTTCAGAAAGTGGACAATCTTACACCTGGATGGAAAATGCACATGAACTGCGGCTTACGCCCTGGAACAATGATCCCATCGGAGATTTAAAAGGAGAAGCATTTTATTTAAGGGATGAAGAAAGCGGAAAATTCTGGTCGCCTTCGCCATTGCCTGTACGTGGGCTATCGCCATACATTACAAGACATGGTTTTGGGTATAGTATATTTGAGCACAGTGAAGATGGCATTGAAAGCAGCATGTGTATGTATGTGGATGTTGATGCACCGGTTAAATTCATCGTAATAAAAATCCGCAACAATTCCACCCGTGCCCGCCGTATCTCTGCAACAGGTTATGTGGAGTGGGTATTGGGCGATCTGCGTGCAAAAACCCTCATGCATACTATAACAGAAATAGATGTGCCAAGCGGGGCCATACTGGCCAGGAATGGCTATAACACTGAGTTTGGTGGCAGGGTTGCTTTTTTTGATGTGGATGATATCAATAAAACACATACCACCGACCGCTCTGAATTTATTGGCCGTAATGGTACGTTAAACAACCCCGATGCATTGAACAGGGCAAAGCTTAGCGGCAAAACAGGTGCTGCATTAGATCCCTGCGCAGCCATACAGGTGGTTTTTGATATTGCTGAAGACCAGGAAAGAGAAATTATTTTCAGGCTGGGTGCCGGAAAAAACCTGGAGGATGCAACCAGCATTATTCACCATTTTGAAGGAGCCGCGGCAGCACGCAACGCGTTGGACCGTGTGCATGCTTTCTGGAAAAAAACTCTTGGAGCAGTACAGTTGGAAACACCCGACAGGGCCATCAATATCCTGGCAAACGGCTGGCTCAATTATCAAACACTTGCCTGTCGTATCTGGGCAAGAAGCGGCTTCTATCAATCCGGCGGCGCTTTCGGATTCAGGGATCAGTTGCAGGATGTTTTATCTCTGATGCATACCAAACCTGAATTTTTAAGAGAGCAGATTTTATTGTGTGCTTCCCGCCAGTTTAAAGAAGGCGATGTACAACACTGGTGGCATCCACCGGTAGGCCGTGGTGTACGTACCACCTGTTCTGATGATTATTTGTGGCTGCCTTATGCTACCACAAAATATGTAATTGCAACCGGCGATCAGGCCATATTGGAAGAGCCTGTACATTTTCTGGAAGGCAGGTTGCTAAATGAAGGAGAAGAATCTTATTTTGATCTGCCCATAAAATCGGATACGGCTGCAACCCTTTACCAGCACTGTGTACAGGCCGTAGAACATGGGCTCAGATTTGGCGTAAACGGGCTGCCGCTGATGGGCACCGGCGACTGGAATGATGGTATGGATAAAGTAGGCAATCATGGTAAAGGCGAAAGCGTTTGGCTTGCATTTTTTCTGTATGATATCCTGGTACATTTTAAACAAATAGCAGCTATAAAAAAAGATACTGCTTTTGTAAACAAGTGTACACTGGAAGCCGAAAAATTACGATTGAATATTGATAAAAATGCCTGGGATGGCGAATGGTACCGGCGTGCTTATTTTGATGATGGCACTCCACTAGGCACACACGAAAATGAAGAATGCCGGATAGATTCTATTGCGCAAAGCTGGTCGGTATTATCTGGCGGAGGCAATAAAGAACGGTCGCTTACCGCAATGCAATCTGCCGATAAATACCTGGTGCAAAAAGAAGATGGCCTGATACAATTATTTACCCCACCGTTTGATAAATCGGCCATGAACCCCGGTTATATAAAAGGATATGTACCGGGTGTAAGAGAAAATGGCGGACAATATACGCATGCGGCAATATGGCTGGTAATGGCATTTGCAGCACTGAACAATAAAAAAAGAACATGGGAATTATTGCAGATGATCAACCCCTTGAACCGTGGCAATACTGCCGATAAAATTGCCGTGTACAAAACAGAACCTTATGTAATTGCGGCAGATGTGTATGCAGAGTCTTTGCACAAAGGCAGGGGCGGATGGACGTGGTACACCGGCTCTGCCGGATGGATGTATCAACTGATTTTAAACTCTTTTGCCGGCCTGAAAAAAGAAGGAGATCAATTATACTTTACCCCCTGTTTTCCTGAAACATGGGCATCAGTCAGGCTCACTTATCAATACCAGGATACAGAATTTGCAATTGAAATACTACAGCAAAAAATAGATGAAAGGCAGATAAGTAAATTGATTGTGAATGGAGAAGAGCAACCCGAAATGTTCTTTTCTCTTTCTGATATGTTGGTAAATGCAAAGGCTGCTTTAACGGAATCTTAAATGATGCAATGACAAAAAGTAAACATTTATTTTGTTGCGGAAATAAATGTAGTTTTTCAGTAAACTTAGTGGAATCAGCTTTTTGGCTGTTCAACCTTAGTAGAAAATACTGATATATTTTATCCAAACCCTGTCTGCTGACGAAGCCGGGCAGGCTTATTATCTTATTATTACAGACCTGCCTGCAATAATAGGGTTAGCGCTGTGTTTGATAATTTTTCTATTAAGGTTAAATAGCCATTATTAGCCATTATAAAAATTTCATTCCACCAAGTTTACCGAAGAACCATAAATATTTATCTTATTTATTTAACTGCTCTTCTTTTACAGCGATATCTACCTTTTCTTTTTTAATATCTGTCTTAATCCGTGCATACAAACTCATATAAATATTGGCTATCCAAACAAGCGAAAATCCTGCAATAACATAGCCCCGCCAATCTGCCAGTAATAATTTATAGCCACTAAAAAAAAGCATGGCCACAGTTACGTAATGGCTGAAACAATATTCGCAGGTAAATAAATAAAAGAACTTTCTTTTTAAAACAGAACCCACTTCACTGCATTTGATACAATACTCCCTTGGCTCTTTAAATATCTCTTCGTGGGTAACCGTCCAGGCAACACAGGCAATGGGCATAGCGAGTAAAAAAAGCCAGGTAATTTGTACAGGAAGTGGCATCATATTTATTTGTTTAAAAAAAAATTTTCCAGTTCATACTCCATTTGTTTTTTCAGGTTGTGCCGGCCTGCTGCTTAATTAATAGAATGCGACTCCTGCAGACTTTCCCCTCAAAATAATTATTTTTTTTAACAGGCGAATCGTTGTTCATTGCACAAATTTTTATGGTTAGTAAGAAGCTATTTAAAAAATAGAATTTTTGTTTCCCATCTTGAGGTTGGTGGGGACACCCACCTAGACAGACCGCTGTGGGCGGTGCGCCACCGGCCACTTTTTAAAATTTTTTATGGTTGGCAAATAAGAAATGTTCTAAAATCATAGACTAAAAAACAACTTAAAAAAACAGCATACAAAATTTAATTGATTAAATTTTTGTATGCTGTTACATTTCTATTACACACTTGTACTTGTTGCTTACTGCTCGTATTGTACAGTTTCCAGTTTATCTTCAAAAATAATCTGCTCATCCCTTTCTTCCATCGGAATTTTACGGATGAAGTCATCATAGCCATCATCTTCATGATTGCTGTAAGCGCCATAAGCATCCAAACTGTACCCGATCAAACCGTTCTCTGCTTCAATTACATAAATAATAGAAGAATCTGAGGGATCTGAATCACCTTCAAAACGATATGTTTTAATGATCTTTAACTGATCGGGAGTGTAATATTTTCCATTTCCAATGCCAAACCCTTCTGGTGTCATCCTAAACTCATTATCATGCTTTTTGATACGGAGTTTTTCCAATACAGAAGAGAGTGTTGTCATTTCACCTGGTGTAATACTCATAATGTAAGTTTAAAAAATTAATAAAATTATTGACTGAGTACAACGCTAACTTCATACCAGCTTTTGTGAATCAAACAAGAAAGTTTTGCAGGTTAGTTCTCGTAGTTTTTAATTTTGTTATACAGTGTTTTTCTGTCGACATTTAAAATAATTGCAGCCTTGGTTTTATTAAAATTCACTTCTTTTAATACTTTCATAATTGCCTCGTATTCAGCTTTTGCAGCAGTATCTTTCAGGTAAACATCTTTTTTAACAGAAGTAAAAATACTGGTATCGGCTTGATTGTTTTCATTGTAAACACTGCCCCCGCCTTTATATTCTTTATTGGCAAACTGCAGTATAATTTCGGAAGGTAATAAATTAGCTGTAATGATTTCATCATTGCATAGTAATACTGATCTTCTGATTACATTCCGGTATTCTCTTAAATTACCGGGCCATGTATAATTGATAAACATCTCTATCACATCAGGCGAAAAACCCTTTATTTCCTTGTTCAGTTCAGCACAGGTTTTTTTCAGAAAAAAACCGGCAAAAAGGGGAATATCTTCTGTACGCCGGCGAAGCGGGGGAAGGTATATGCAAAACTCGTTGAAACGGTGATAAAGATCTTCTCTGAATTTGCCCTTCCGGTAAGCATCCTGCAGGTTTTCGTTAGAGGCTACAATGATCCTTATATCAAGCGACATCTCTTTTGTACCACCCACTCTTTTAAATTTCCTTTCCTGTATCACCCTTAATAAAGAAGCCTGTATATCATAAGATAAATTAGCTACTTCATCTAAAAACAACGTGCCTTCATTGGCCATTTCAAAATGGCCTTCTTTATCGGATTGGGCACCGGTAAAAGCCCCTTTAATATGGCCAAACAATTCAC
>JAYUBR010000476.1:0-1739 GCA_043740775.1 Ferruginibacter sp.
CTAATTGAATTCAAATCGAAAAATAATTTATTTGCCTAAAACCACCTGTTTATCATACTTTCAGTAAATTGGATTCGCTAATAGTTGGACAGTAGTGATAGCAAATATGAATTTGCGAATGCATTTATTTGAAAAATAGATACTTTTTTATAAGATTATAAATGGATTACTTTATGCGAAATATAGTCTTGCCAGATATAGATTTTTTAGCTGAACAGCGGTATGGTACTTTAGGTAGCTGCCCTGCTGAGCAGGTAGGCGGTTTTGATTATTGCCCTAATCCACCAACTAATACTGCACACCCAAACATTGATGTACTGGAAGCATTTAATCCTGATTTAGGATCAGATCCTTTTAAATGGATACCAAAAGGATTAATGCAGGATTTGATGGATAATACACCAGGAGAATTTGTAGTTAGCGATCCTGTATCTGGATTTACAATACCTCAAATTTTTAATGCATTACAATCAGATGTAACAACGGTACAGCAATACCGGGCCAGGCTAATTCTTCAAAATCCTAATACAAAAGCCAACCCTAATCTATCCACTCAAATAACAACATTATTTACTTCATACCATTATTGATCCCTGGTTACTTTATGAATAAATTTTCTATATTATTGTGCATTATAGTCGTTATTAGTGGATGCGATAAGCCATGCAATGAACCTGATTACGACTTTTCTGTTTTTGAGTCATTTTCTCCCGAAAGGGATAGCATGAATATTGGAGATACCCTATACTTAAATTGTGAAATACCCAAAATGGAAAAGGATAATAATACAGGTCAGGTAATCAATTTTTCAAATTTGGGCAATTTGAGTGATCATTTGTTGATAACTGATATTTCTAAATTTTTTGCTCCAAAGCGAGAGGCGGCAGATAGTTTTTCATATATTAATATTTATGGTAAAATTTATTCTGACAATAATGGGGCAAAGCAACTTCAGTTTATGGAAACAGATTCCAGTTATCGCCTCAAACTTGGTCTAATCCTTTTAAAGGCAGGGTTGTATGTATTTACAATACCCGATGCAACTGGTGTATACAGAAATGGACATCTAAAATGTGGTGTGGGTAATTATGCCGTATTAAATACAAATGTTGATAAGCAGCTTTATTTATTTGAAGATTTATGGGGAGCCATAATAAGTACTTATGATCGAAATAGAAGCTATTGTATAAAGGTAAAATAGCCTACTACATTGGGCGAAGCTTTCGAATACCACATTGGGCATTTTTTGTAGATCAAAGGTATGGTATAAGCGATAGTGATCAAATAGAACAACCTGGTAATGCTTTTTTTAGGGGAGAGGCGCACATCCGCATATTAATGTACTGGAAGGATTTAATCCAAACTTAACAGCAGATCTTTTTAAATGGATACCAAAAGGGTTAATGCAGGATTTGATAAATGTGCAGGCTGAACTTGAAATGCATAGCTGTAAAATTGGACTACCCGGCAACACAAATCAACACCCGCAGTGTGTTATAAAATCAACTACACCTTTATACGGCAGCTATTTCATTTTAAATTGTATGCCCACCAGTAGAATTGAAGCCTGAAAGAAAATTAAACAATCGGAGAGCAAAAAAAAGCTGCAATGTGTGTTAATTTTCACTACTGATAGTTACCAACTCACCTTACGCAACATTGTCTTATAAAAAAGTTCTTTACGCTGCTTTAGGTGTTGATAAGTTTTTAAGTTCCAGGTAGGCTGCTTGTTGAGCAGC
>JAYUBR010000477.1:0-5938 GCA_043740775.1 Ferruginibacter sp.
CTTACATTGCGGCTTAAAGTAAGTTCAACAATATTAATAGCCGCATCGCCGCTAAAGCTTTTAGAAGTGCCTTCTATTCCTAAAATCCCATTTAAAGCACTGGTTGAAATTGAATTGTCGGATTGAGAGGATAAGGGAAAAACTGTTGCTTTAGCTGTATAAACCGGCCTGTTATGCCTTGCATAAAAAAAGAGTAATAAGGCAAAGAAAATACCACACCCGATTACTACTATTTTATACTTTCCAAGCTTATAAAAAATGCTTCTTATTAATACTGTACTTGTCAATTTTTTTTATTTAATCTTAAAAATCAGATAGGTAATAATTAATGGAATTGCCGTTGTAGCAGCCGTTGCCAATGCATTTGAAAAATCTTTATTTTCAGGTCTTTGGGGAACAGTAATGGTAGCCCCTTCCTCCACTCTTGGATAAAGATGAAAAAATAAAACATTCCTTGTCTGCTTGCTTTTGCCATTGGCATAAGTTACAAAAATCCTTTTACGCCATGGCCGTACACTAAAACCTCCTGCCTTATCAATATAATAACTCAGGTTGGCATGTTCTTTATCAAAAGTAATTTTTAAAGGAGATTGTACCTTTCCGCGTACTGTAATAAATGGATTTATTTCGGGAATGTACACCACATCATTTTCCTGCAATATTATATCGTGCACAGAATTCTGATATTTTATCGCCTTGTATAAATCTATACTAACCGGTTCTTCCAGGTTAAGTATAGCACTGTCTTTAATTAAATTTCCAAGTGAATCCCTCTTTGGTTTATACACAATTTTTTCTCTTAAATAGTCGAGCTTTTTTCTAAACAGTATTGCGCCTCCAATATTGGCATTTTCTAAAATACCTCCTGCCCGCTGTATATAAGATGATAACCGTTCATACCTGTCAAGCCGGGGATAATACCCTGCATATTTTACCAGGCCTAAAATCTGAACATTTTGCTGTAATTCAAAAGTTGGATTTTTTCTTACAAATACCTGGTCGTAAGGTTTTAAAATAACTTTAGCTGCAGCGGAATCCAATTCCAGGTTAGATTGAATAGCGTATGATTTAATAATATTGCGGGTTGGTTTTAATCCTTGCTTTGCCGAATCAATATCTACAATACTCGAAATTTCTAGCCGGCCATATTCTGCAGATTGCTTTAAACCCCCTGACAAATATAGCAGGTCCTGCAAGGTCATTCCGCCGTATTTTCTCACATGCCCTTCCTTGCGTACCTCACCAAAAATATCAACAAATTGCTGGTCACCAAATTCGTTGGCCGAAAATAATTGTATTACATCATTGGGCACTAGTAACACATTATTGATGCTTGAAGCGCTGTTGCTATTTTGAAAATCACTGAGATCTACTTCCAGCTTATCCGATTTGATGCTGGTGGAATCTCCTGCACCACGGAATATATAGGCCCTTGCGAGGTAAGTACTTTTGGTAATTCCACCAGCCCTGTTAATTACATCAAACAAGTGGTCATTTTTTCTTATTTCATAAATGCCTGGATATTTTACGGGACCTTTTATCTCTAATTTGTTTACAAAGCCTTCCTTTATTAAATCTGCTCTTACTACATCTCCATCCTTTAGCTCATAATCCTGGTTGGATAATTTTATAATGGCTGTTGCATTTACATCATGAATTACCTGGTCTTCATTTTCAGTTCGTATAACTTTCACGGCCGATGTAAGGGCATCAGATGTAAACCCGCCTGAAAATTTAATCAATGCTTTTATGCCTTCATCTTTTTTAAGCTGGTAATACATTGGGCGTTTAAACTGGCCTGTTGCCAGTACTTTCATCACTTCATTACTTACAAATACAAAATCATTGTTTTGCAAATAAATGTGGCTCTGCATCTCGCCCGATGCAAGGTATTTATATACATCAATTGTTTCAATAATTTTACCGTTGCGCTTAACCTGTATTTCTCTTAAACTACCAAATTCGGTAACTCCTCCTGCCAGGCCAATTACATTATAGGCATTGGAAAATGCAGAAACGGTAACAGGCCCGGGTTTGTCAACTTCTCCCCCGACATTTACATTAATGGTACGTGGCTGACCAAGGGTTATTTGTATATTGGTATTGGCCGGTACCACACTTTTAAACCTTGCATAAATTAATGAACGGGCCATTTCAAAAGTTAATCCCTGTACAGAAATTTTACCTAAACTGTTTGGAAAGATGGCGCCATCACGTGCCACTACATAATCCTCCTGGTATTCGCCGCCGCCCCATAATGCCACTACTATGTGATCGCCTACACCAATAGGATAATCAAGCGGTGGAGTGGATAGTTCCCCGATATCATACATAGATGAATTCTGAAAAACATTGGCACCATACGTTTTGGTAGGGCTATACGATATCTTCTTTAAATTATCGGTTAATATACTGTCTTTATCAAGGGTTTTATTTTCAAGCCTTTTGGCTATTACAGGATTTTCCTTGGTTCTGTCATTCCCTTTTTTGCTTTGGTTATTATCTTTAAAATAAGTATCAAAACCCGATTTGGTCATCTGCGTAGGATCAACACCAGCAGGTAATAATTCCTGCAGGTTTTGTGGGGCAGGCTCTGTGTTTTGGCTGTAAGCGGATAGGGAAAGAAACGTTATACCAAATAACACCACTGCAAATTTCTTCACTAAAAACTTAAAAATACATTGCATTTGTTATGGGTTAATGAACAATAATTTTTGAAACTAAGCAAATATAATAATTTATTTCAGTGGATGTTGTAAAGCAAATTCAAACTCCTTCCACAGCTCATCTACAATGCCGGCGGCGGGTTGAATGCTTTTGATAAGAGCACTTACCTGCCCGATTTCAAGTTCTCCATCCTCAAGGTCACCTTCAAACATTCCCTTTTTTGCCCTTCCCTTTCCTAATAAATTTTGCAATGTGTCAACTGAAACGCCATTCAGTTCTGCTTGTTGTACATCCTTAAAAAATTTATTCTTCATTAGCCTTACCGGTGTTAGCTGTTTTAATGAAAGCTGCGTGTCTCCTTCAGCAGCGTTGATTACCGCCTCTTTAAATTTTTGATGCACAGATGCTTCATAGCTGGCAATAAAGCGGCTGCCTGCCTGTATGCCTTCGGCACCCAACACCATTGCAGCCAGCATTAGCCTTCCGGTAGCAATTCCGCCTGCGGCAATTACAGGAATGGTTACTGCACTGCAAACTGCAGGAACTAAAACAAGGGTAGTTGTTTCTTCTCTTCCATTATGACCACCTGCCTCAAATCCTTCTGCTACAATGGCATCACAACCTGCCTGTTGTGCCTTTACTGCAAACCTGCTGCTGCTAACCACATGCACCACTTTTATACCCGCTTTTTTTAGTAAAGATGTCCATGTAGCAGGGTTACCTGCAGAAGTAAATACCACCGGTACTTTTTCGTCAATAATTAATTGAATGTGCTGATCAATATCCGGATATAACAGCGGAACGTTTACGCCGAAAGGTTTATCCGTAGCTGCCCTGCATTTTTGAATGTGTTCTTTTAACACCTGCGGATACATACTGCCACTTCCAATTAAACCTAATCCGCCGGCATTACTTACTGCACTTGCCAGCCGCCAGCCACTGGCCCAAATCATCCCTGCCTGTATGATGGGATAACTGATATCAAAGAGTTGTGTAATTCTGTTAGTGAAAGACGACATGCGTTGCTGCTTTTGCTAAACTTTTTACAATAAATAAATCGCAAACTGCTGATGATTTATCCGAGGTCAATATCTGTGTTATCCCCAATATTCAACGACCTTGTTTCTCCTTTAATGCCTGTATCACTGCCTATTAAAGAATCGTCCAGCACCACATCATATAATTTTGAAAACGAACCGATGATAGAGTCTTTTACAATGGTGTAATTCAATAAAGTATTATCACCTATTGTAACATTGGGACCAATGACGGAATTTTTTATATCACAACCTTCACCAATGCTAACTGGCGGAATGATAATGGTATTTTCGTATTTATCCAGCTCAGGCACTTTACCCCCAAATTTTTTCAGCAGGGTTGCATTGGATTGCAGCAGAGTTTCTTTTTTACCGCAATCAAACCAGTTCTGTACCTTAAAAAATTTGAATTTTGTACCGCTTTGTATCATGCATTCCAGTGCATCTGTAAGGCTTAATTCATTGCGGGCAATGTCTTTTTTTTCTATAATTTTTTTAAGGCAGGTAAACAATAAATCGGTCTCCATTATTTTATAAATGCCCACCAGCGCCATATTACTTTTTGGAATGGCCGGCTTTTCAACAACCCTGCTTATAAAGCCATCATCTTCAATTTCTGCCACACCAAAATTGCGTGGATCGTCAACCTTTTTTACGCCCAGCATGGAGTAGGGTACATTCAGCATTTGTTTTACATCGTATTCCGCAATGGTATCTCCCAATACTACAAACACTTCTTCACTGCCAATAATTTCTTTGGCAAGATCAATAGCATGGCCGGTTCCATATCTTTCATTCTGATAAACAAAATGACAAACAAGGTGTGGATATTTTGCCTTTACATAATCCTGAATTTTTTCGCCGAGATAACCAACAATAAATATAAAATCATTGATGCCTGCTTCGTGCAACTGATCCACTATGATACTTAAAATAGTTTTACCTGCTAAAGGTATTAAAGCCTTTGGCTGTGTGTAAGTATGTGGACGCAATTTTGTGCCTGCGCCGGCAACTGGAATAATGGCCTTCATGATAAAACCTTACACTACTAAGTGCTGCATTTTTATAGGTAATAAGATGTTACTCTATTTAAACAGGTTGTGAATGTAGTGATTTTTGTGTAAACTTTACATCATAAAGAATGCCCTTATTTTTAATGGGCCTGTTAAAGTAATGTTCGCTTTGTATCTTTGCACCTTAAAAATATTGCATGCAAAGAGATACATTGGTTTTTGATTTAATCCGCCAGGAAATGGATCGCCAAAGACATGGCATTGAACTGATTGCTTCAGAAAATTTTACTTCCTTACAGGTAATGCAGGCATCGGGCTGTGTTATGACCAATAAATATGCAGAAGGCTATCCGGGCCGAAGGTATTATGCAGGATGCGAAATTGTAGACCAGACAGAACAATTGGCTATTGACAGACTGAAACAAATTTTTAGTTGCGACTATGCAAACGTACAACCACACAGCGGTGCACAAGCCAATGCAGCCGTAGCTTTAGCAGTATTGCAGCCAGGTGATATAATACTTGGATTGGATTTAAGTATGGGTGGGCATCTTACCCATGGCTCGCCGGTAAATTACTCCGGTAAATTATATGAAGCACATTTTTATGGCGTAGTTAAAGAAACCGGATTGATTGATTATGATACTTTGGAAGAAAAAGCCAGGGCATTGAAACCAAAGCTGATTTTTTGCGGTGCCTCTGCATATAGCCGTGACTGGGATTATGCACGCATAAGAAAAGTGGCCGATGAAGTGGGCGCTTTTGTTCAATGTGATATGGCACATCCTGCCGGTTTAATTGCCAAAGGATTATTAAGTTCTCCGTTTGAACATTGCCATTTTGTTACCTCTACTACCCATAAAACTTTGCGTGGCCCAAGGGGAGGAATTATTTTAATGAAAAAAGATTTTGAAAACCCCTTTGGTTTAAAGGATGTAAAAGGCCATACCCGCCTGATGAGTAACCTGATGGACATGGCTGTTTTCCCGGGCATACAGGGCGGCCCGTTGCAACATATTATTGCAGCAAAAGCGATCGCCTTTGGAGAAATATTAACCGATGAATTTACAGATTACGCCAAACAGGTGATAGTAAATGCACAGGCCATGGCCAAAGCTTTTGTAGAAAAAGGATATCAGTTGATAAGCAATGGTACCGACAATCACTTAATGCTGATTGACCTGCGCAACAAAAATATCAGTGGTAAAAAAGCCGAGCAGG
>JAYUBR010000478.1:0-1739 GCA_043740775.1 Ferruginibacter sp.
CTTACCCGAAATTTGCTTACCAACAATATAAACTCCTTTAGGAATTATAAGTCTTCCATTTCCACCACGTTCATTAAAAAAAGCAGCGGCTTTTAAAAATGCCTCCGTATCATTTGTTTTACCATCTCCCTTTGCACCAAAAGAATGTATATTTTTTGAGACCATTTTTTGTGCGGACAGTCGCAAAAAAATAGAAAACGTTGCAACAAAAAAAAGGGCAGCATATTTAATCATACAATTTTAATTAAGCGCACAGTAAATGATTATTTAGAGAACAAAAAATAAAAATGCCGGCATAATTCATCCAGTCTTTTTAAAACAATTTGCATAGCCATGTATCAGCGGTATTTTATAAAATAAACCTACGAAATAAATTTTGTTTTGCCGGAAACATGGATAGCACTGTAGTGTTAAAATTATTCTACTCAAAATAACTGTTTTCAATATACATTTGCAATGGTATTTGCAGTATGAAATAGCGTATATCGCTGCTGCTAAAGCCATCTTACTAAAAACTAAATAGTAGTGTCAAAGCCAGTCAATAAAGTAACAGCCGCAGGTTTAATTGTTGCTTTAGGAATTATTTACGGGGATATCGGAACTTCTCCATTGTACGTTTTCAATGCCATCATCAACAGTAAAGAAATAAGCGAACTGCTCATTGTAGGCGGATTATCCTGTATTATCTGGACACTTACTTTACAAACAACCCTTAAATATGTAGTACTTACATTAAGGGCCGATAACAAGGGCGAGGGAGGTATTTTTTCCTTGTATACATTGGTAAGGCGGCAAAAAAGATGGCTGGTAATTCCTGCCATGATAGGTGGTGCAGCCTTGATGGCGGATGGTATGATTACGCCACCCATCTCGGTGGCTTCTGCCATTGAAGGTTTAAAACAGATAGATGCGTTTAAACATATTGAACAGGTTACCATTATTTATATCGTGCTGGGCATTTTATTGTTCCTGTTTTTTTTACAACAATTCGGTACGGCTTCTATCGGTAAACTGTTTGGCCCCATCATGATGATCTGGTTCAGCATGCTTGCTGTGTTTGGGCTTATTCACCTTACTGATGACTGGGAAATTTTCAGGGCTTTCAATCCTTACTACGCCATTAAATTATTAACGCAGTATCCCAAAGGATTCTGGATATTGGGTGCCGTTTTTTTATGTACCACGGGTGCGGAAGCACTGTACAGCGACCTGGGTCATTGCGGCCGGGCCAACATCCGGTATTCATGGATATTTGTAAAATCGTGCCTTATATTAAACTACCTTGGCCAGGGTGCCTGGTTACTATCGCATCATGGTGGCCATGTTATTTCAGATGAAATGATCAAGGGCGGTTTTAATCCTTT
This sequence comes from Ferruginibacter sp., assembly GCA_043740775.1. Taxonomy (GTDB): domain Bacteria; phylum Bacteroidota; class Bacteroidia; order Chitinophagales; family Chitinophagaceae; genus Ferruginibacter. The sequence goes on from JAYUBR010000478.1 coordinate 1,365, forward strand.
CTTTGGGGTAATGCCCGAACAGTTCAGGCTGATAGGGTTGGTGATTGCTACGTTAGCAGCCATCATTGCCAGCCAGGCATTGATAAGCGGTTCGTTTACTTTAATTGCAGAAGCCATCCGCCTGAACCTGTGGCCAAAAATGAAAATCAATTATCCGTCGGAAGCAAAGGGGCAATTGTATATACCCGGTATTAACCTGTTGTTATTTATCGGTTGCTGTACCATTGTTTTGTATTTTAAATCTTCCAGCGCCATGGAAGCTGCTTATGGTTTGGCCATTACTTTATGTATGCTGGCCACCACCATTTTATTTGCCAATTACTTAATATCCAAACGTACATCAAGGCTGTGGATATACCTTTTTTTAGCGGTTTA
>JAYUBR010000479.1:0-1738 GCA_043740775.1 Ferruginibacter sp.
GGCACCTTATGCAACACTGGTGAAAGGAACGCTGGTATTAATTTTTATCTGGCTGATATTGTATTGGATGTATAAGAAAAAGATTTTTATAAAGATTTAACCACGGCCTTTAGGGATAACGAAAGCCCGTCCAAAACCAACGGTATCGCGGTACATTTGAGGCGAAATATCAGCATTGGTTTTAAAGAACCTGCTAAAATAATATTCATCTTCGTAGCCCAGTTCCCAGGCAATTTCTTTGATGGCTTTGTTGGTTAAATAAAGTTCCCGTTTGGCTTCTATGATGATCCGCTCCGAAATTAATGCGGTAAGTGTTTTATTAAAATGGGTCTTGGTAATTTTTGCCAATGCCTTGGCTGAAATATTTAAAGTACTGGGATATTCACTTGCTGAATGTTTTGTTTTAAAATTTTTTTCAATCGCATCTTTTAAATTCTGCAAAACAAAGGGTTCTTTAAGGCCGTTTAACGAAGCTGCCATTTCCGGTTGTTGTTCGGTTTTCAACCTGGAGGCGGTTATCAAAAATATTTTCAGATAAGAAACCAGTAATTCATACTGAGCCAATGCCGGGTTTTGCATCTCCGTTTTCATTTGTTCCATCAGCATTTTTAGCGTTGCAGATGCATCGTTGTTCAGCAAGGTAAACGGAGGATGATAAATGTTGTTGAATAAAACACCATTACACGCCACTTCTTTTTGGTGCAGGTGAATACAAAAAAATCAGGATGAAATTGTATTGCATAGCCGCGTATGTTTTCAGTGGCAGACAACATAAAAGGTTGGTAGGGCGAAAAAGCAAATAAGCTATCGTGCACAAAATCATATTCAGAAAAGTCTGCCTTAGCTTTTCCTGAACCACTTGTTACCCAAATAAGGGAGTAATAGTTGTTTCGCTGCAGGTAGTCAAAATAACTATTGTCTTCAAACGAAAATAGTTTGAAGGCGAGATTGCCATTTTGCGGATTTACCAAAGTGAGCGCCGTTGGATTTGTCATGTTCAAAGTTATTACTTTAATTTTCTGTCTGCTTCATCAATGGGTAAGTCATTGATGCTGGCAAATCTTTTTTGCATATAGCCGTTTTCATCAAACTCCCACAATTCATTTCCATAACTGCGATACCATTGGCCTCCTTCGTTATGCCACTCATATTCAAACCTTACGGCCATCCGGTTTTCACGAAAACCCCAGAGTTCTTTTTTGAGTTTGTAATCCAGTTCCTTTTCCCATTTTTTTGTTAGAAATTGTTTTACAGCTTCTCTTCCGTTTATAAAATCTGTCCTGTTTCTCCATTCGGTATCAATGGTATAAGCCACGCAAACTTTTTCCGGATCCCTGGTATTCCAGGCATCTTCGGCAGACTGTACTTTTTGTAAAGCAGTTTCCATTGTAAATGGAGGAACCGGAAGTCTTTTATTTTCCATAATGTTTTATTTAAAAATATAGAAAAATATAAACCAAGATTAAAGGCATCGAGTTATTCTTTGCATGTTAGACTCTGTTTTCTTTTTTTTCTTGATAAAAAAAAGTAACAAAAAAAATCAAGTCTGCATAAAAAAAAGCTAAAAATTTGAATGCTTGCCTAAAATGAAATTAGCTCAAGCAGTAAATTATAACCGGGCTTAAGTGCGACTTACGGGGCAATAGCAAGGCCAAACATTTGTAACATCAATTTCATTTCTTAACGGCAAGCATTCAAATTTTCTTAACGCTTTTTTTATGAGGAGGTCTAAGACTAT
>JAYUBR010000480.1:0-5933 GCA_043740775.1 Ferruginibacter sp.
AGTTTATTTACATCAACAGATGGACGCAGGTAAGTAAATTTCTGCAAAGGAGAGTTACTGCTGGTGATACTTACCTGGTCAGTTATCTTCCAGCCACGGATGCTGGAATAATGATAGAGCATTTGCCGCATACCGCTGAATTTATCGCTGCGGCTATAATTGGTAATCTCGTATTTAACCTGATTGCCAATACTGTCTCTCAACTGAAATGAAGCGTTGGTAAGGCTTTCATCGGCAGGTGCAATGGTATAAGGCAAACTCCAGTCCCGGTTAAATTCTACATTGCGTAACCGCTCCAGCGGTGTAAAACGGCCTTGTACAAATTCGTACCCCAGGTTGGTTTGCAGTTGTAATGCTTTTTTAAAAAGATGAATTTTTTTACCATCCTGCATCAGTTGAATTTTGGCAGCAACTCCATTATCGTTGCTTTTATCCTTACTGCTAAAAAGATTGATATCGTAATTGCTTACTGCAAATTCTGTTTTTATCCGGGTGGTGGCATTGAGGGCATACTCTGCCCCAATAGTAATGAGTTGCTTTTTTTTAGGGGTTACCAGCAAAATTACCGGCTCCCAATCGCCCTGTTTTACATTGGCCGCATTGGGCGTAACCCATTTAAAAACCTTGCCATTGGTAGCGGTGTACAATTGTATATAATTTCCTTTTCCCGCCCCCAGAAAAGTAAAGGCCAGGTTATACAACCTGTTGTTATTGGTAGTATCATATACATAAATAAAATCGTGCTGCGTTGCGTTAAAAACAGTGTCTATCCTGCTGTACAAAATTTTACCAGTTGCAAAAGTATCCAGTACTGCACCTTTGTAAAAAGCGGTATCAATACCATCGCCCACATCTGCCAAAAATTGTTTTTGGTTAACATCCAGCGTTTGATTGATAGCAGAATTTTTTGCATCCTGGTTGGTAAATGCACCGACACTAAGTACCAGTTTTTTATTAATGGTTACTTCGTCATTTACATAAATATTGCTGTTTAAAAAGTTCCTGTCAGCATATTCAAACTCAGCCTGTATCCGTTTATCTTTTGTGATCATTCGCTTAGGCGTAAAAGTTAATTCTGCCGTATTGTAATTGATCACGTAATCCTGGTCTTCGCCTCTTAGCAATAATTCTCCATCCATAAAAATTCTTTCTGTTCCGGCAAGAATGGTAAAATACAATTCGTTGTTGGCGCCCTGTAATCTGTATGGACCCTGATTTCCCTCCAGTGGCGTTAAAACATTGCGGTTGAATTTCCCTTTGGCAACAGAGCCACTCAGCAGTAAAGAGTTATTTACTTTTTTGCTGATTTTGTTGTCGGTTAAAAAAGACATACCCTGTAAACGTTTGTAAAAATTGAGAAAATAATTTTTACTTTGGCGGATATCAATATCGCCAAAATTAATTTGCCAGTTGCGCTTTTTTACCTGCAGAAATATCTTATCAAAATCTCTTAAATCCTGTGTATTGCCATCTGGTTGAATCGGAATATTATTGTCGGTTACCGCAGCAGTTAATTCCAGACTGTCGCCGATAAAACCATTGAGCTGTAAATTTAAACTGGAATTTAGCACAGCATCCTGGCTATTACCAAATGAAATGCCCCGCCCGAAACTACCGTTATAACTGATGTCGCCAAAATCAAACAATGCATTGGCGTTTTTACCGGTATTTTTAAAAATGTATGGACGTTCGCTGATAAAATTATTGCGGATACTATCATAATTAAAATGCCTTGAAGTGGCATTTAGCCTGCCCGGAAAAACACGGTAACTTATTTCAACACTATCTTCCACCGGCTTTTGTATCCAGGTTAAACGGGCATTGATTTCATCCAGGATGTATTGGGAAGAAAATACATTTTTTATACTGAAGGTTTTGGGAACAATACTTAAACTGTCAAAACCGATAACTGTATGGTGGATACTGATTTTTTTACTTCTGAGATTAGAAACGGGTGACAGTATTTTTTGCGCCTGGGATAATTGTACAGTCAGCAGAAAAATCAGCAGCAAATATATCCTTGGAGATTTCAAATCAGGCTTTTAGATTCAATGGTTAAAGTTATGATTTATTGTGTAATGCATTTTAAATGGAGGCGTTTCAAATTGTCGCATCATCAGGTGATTTGTGACACAAACCACGGCCAGTCCCGGCCGGTGTCTCTCTGCACCGTCCGGAATAATGAGCGACAATTTGGAATGATATCCATAAATGAAAAAACCTTCCGGTTAAAGGAAGGTCTACAAATGATATAACGTAAAAATTTATTGTTCAGTACTTAAACCAGCAGAAAGATATTCCCTGTTTAAACGGGCAATATTGCTGACAGAAATTCCTTTCGGACACTCCGCTTCGCAAGCATAGGTATTGGTACAATTGCCAAAATTTTCTTTATCCATCTGGGCCACCATATTCAACACCCTTGATTCTCTTTCAGGTTGACCTTGCGGTAATTGCGCCAATTGCGCAACCTTAGCACTTACAAATAACATAGCGCTACTGTTTACACAAGTAGCAACGCAGGCTCCGCAACCAATACAGGCTGCAGCCATAAATGCATTGTCAGCATCTTTTTTATCAATGGGCAATGAATTGGCATCAACCGCATTGCCGGTATTTACCGAGATATAACCGCCGGCCTGAATGATGCGATCAAAGGCACTGCGGTCAACTATTAAATCTTTTATTACCGGAAAAGCCCTGCTGCGCCAGGGTTCTACCACAATCGTATCTCCATCTTTAAAAGCCCTCATGTGTAATTGACAGGTCGTATTTTGTTCCCACGGGCCATGCGCTTTGCCATTGATGTGCATACTACAGGCTCCGCAAATTCCTTCCCTGCAATCATGGTCAAATGCAATCGGATCTTTATCTTCCGTAATCAGTTGTTCGTTTAATACATCAAACATTTCCAGGAAAGACATTTCAGACGAAATGTTTTTTAACGGATAAGTTTCAAAATTTCCCTTTGTTTGCTTGTTTTTCTGACGCCAGATTTTTAGCGTGAGGTTCATATCGTAATGATTCATAGAAAGTATTTTCAGTGTATGATTTTTCTATTATTTATAACTACGTTGCGTTGGCTTAACAATTTCAAAGTTCAATGCTTCCTTGTTTAACTGCCACTCACTTTCCCCTTTGTATTCCCATGCAGAAACATAACTATAATTTACATCATCCCTTTTTGCTTCGCCATCTTCTGTTTGTGACTCTTCCCTGAAATGGCCGCCGCAGCTTTCATTTCTGTCCAATGCATCTTTACACATCAGTTCGCCCAGCTCAATAAAATCGGCTACCCGTCCGGCTTTATCCAGTTCTGGATTCATCGAATTTATTTCCCCGGGTATTTTAACATCGCTCCAGAATTCTTTTTTTAGTTGCTGAATTGTAACAATGGCTTCCTGCAATCCTTTTGCATTGCGGGCCATACCGCACTTATCCCACATGATTTTGCCCAAGCGTTTGTGAAAACTTTCTACCGTTTGTTTGCCCTTAATATTCATCAGGGTATTGATGCGGTCGCTCACGGTTTTTTCTGTTGCTTCAAATGCAGGATGTGTTGTTGGTATTGCTTTGGTGCTTATATCATCGGCAAGGTAATTTCCGAGTGTATAAGGAATTACAAAATAGCCATCTGCCAAACCCTGCATCAACGCACTTGCACCCAAACGATTAGCTCCGTGATCACTAAAGTTTGCTTCTCCCATGGCGTATAAACCCGGCACGGTAGTTTGCAATTCATAATTTACCCACAAACCTCCCATAACATAATGCACTGCCGGATATATCCTCATTGGTAAGTCATAAGGATTTTCGCCTGTTATCTTTTCATACATTTCAAACAGGTTACCATATTTTTCTTTCACTACATCTTTGCCTAAAGCTATCAATGTGGCTTCATCTGCACTATCATTACCGTGTTTACCAGCTTCTATTTTTCCGTAACGTTTTATGGCATTGGCAAAATCAAGGTACACCGCCATCTTTGTAGTACCTACTCCATAACCTTCATCACATCTTTCTTTCGCTGCTCTTGAAGCCACATCTCTTGGCACCAGGTTTCCAAATGCAGGATACCTTCTTTCTAAATAGTAATCTCTTTCATCTTCGGGAATATCAGTTGCTTTTCTTGCATCATCTTTCTTTTTAGGCACCCAGATACGACCATCATTGCGGAGCGATTCACTCATCAATGTCAACTTGCTTTGGTGATCGCCACTTACCGGAATACAGGTTGGATGAATTTGTGTGAAGCAGGGATTGCCAAAATAAGCTCCTTTTTTATGCGCCTTCCATGCAGCGGTAACATTGCTGCCCATAGCATTGGTACTTAAATAAAACACGTTACCGTATCCACCCGAGCACAATAAAACGGCGTGACCAAAGTGACGCTCCAGTTCTCCATTCACCAAATTTCTTGCAATGATTCCCCTGGCCTTTCCATCTATCATTACCACGTCCAGCATTTCGTGCCGGGTATACATTTTTACATTGCCCAGACTTACCTGTCTTTCCAAAGCACTGTAAGCACCCAGTAATAATTGCTGCCCGGTTTGGCCTGCAGCATAAAAGGTGCGCTGCACCTGGGTTCCACCAAAGCTACGGTTGCTCAGCAAACCTCCATACTCCCTTGCGAAAGGAACACCCTGCGCTACACATTGATCTATAATTGCACCGCTCACTTCAGCAAGGCGATGAACGTTTGCTTCTCTCGCACGATAATCACCGCCTTTTACAGTATCATAAAATAAACGAAAAACAGAGTCGCCATCATTCTGATAATTTTTAGCTGCATTGATTCCTCCCTGTGCTGCGATACTATGTGCCCGGCGGGGACTATCCTGAAAACAAAATGCTCTTACCTGATAACCCATTTCGCCAAGTGCGGCTGCGGCAGATGCGCCTGCCAATCCTGTACCCACCACAATTATTTCAAGCTTACGTTTGTTGGCCGGGTTTACCAATTTAACGTGCCCTTTATAATCGTTCCACTTTTCATTCATTTCGCCGGTAGGAATTTTTGAATCGAAAGACATAGTAATGTTGATTAGATGATTAGTTAACTATTAATGTGGTTTTACAATACAGTTTTGTGTAAGATGACAGTGTTGATAATATCTTGTTGCTGTTGTGTATTGTACTTAATTTATCCAGTGTAAATAAAAAGCCAATGGCATCAATGTAAACAACAAACAAATCACAACAGAATATACAACACCAACTCCTTTAATAATCGGCGTGTAGCGTTTGTGGTTTACGCCAAATGTTTGAAAGGCACTTTGAAACCCGTGCAGCAAATGCCAGCACAACGATATTACACCAAGAATATAAACAAGTACAATTAATAAATTGTTTTCAAATACCAGCTTCATTTCTGCATATAAATTATGTACGGCTTCGTTGTTGTAAACGTCAAGATTTACTTCATCAAGGGTTTTAATACCGGCCATGCCGCCAAAACGCGATGGCGTCCAGAAATGGTATAAATGCATTACCAGGAAAATAAGAATCAGCGACCCCAGCAGCCCCATGGTTTTACTGTACCACCTGCTATTACTGCTGGCAGTTGTTACGGCATATTTAATGGGCCTTGCTTTATTGTTCTGGCTCCACAACAATAAACCTTGTACAATATGAAGTAGTAAAAATACAAACAATCCTATCTCCATCGTTCGGATGATTAAATTAGAGCCCATAAAATGACCCCAGTGGTTAAACGTTTCGCCGCCATCATTAAAAAAAATCATGGAGTTGATAGCGCAATGAACAATTAAAAAAGTAATGAGAAAAATACCGGTAAGCGCCATAATAAATTTCTTGCCGATTGAGGAAGTAAAAAATAATTTCCAGGTCATATAGCGTGGGTTATTTTAGTAAATTGATGCAAAAGTACGTCAGTAAGGTTCAAAAAATTATTTTATTGAAATTATTTA
>JAYUBR010000481.1:0-5929 GCA_043740775.1 Ferruginibacter sp.
ATGGGTGTCAGCATAACCCTGTCCGTGTGCATGAGAAACCATATTAACAGGCAACCCATCCACGTCCTCCCTGAAATCAGTTCCATGGTCGGCATCAAAGCCACGTAGAAAAATTTGCTCTGCTTTACCACCGCCCTGGTGCTGCCCGATAACAATACCAGGAATGATACGCAGTACTTCCTGAGAATTATTTACCCCCCGCATGGCAATATCGGCTTTACTGATGGACTTGTATTGTTCTCCGGCTTGTGCAGATATGGTAATATCTTTTAAAGAGATTGACTGGGCAACAAGGCGGATACTGTTGTTACTATCTTTAAAAGCTTTCAATGTAACAGTGGCTGCTTTATGGCCTACGGACGTTACCACAAAACTAACATCACGGCTTTTGTTTGTCTTAAAAGAGAACTTTCCCAATGCATCACTGATAGCAGTTTTTTTTGAAGGCAGCATGGTTACAGAAGCACCTTCAATAGCAGTATTGGAACGGGCATCCACTATGCTCCCATTCACAACACTTTGTGCCGTTACTACGGAAGAAAAACATATCATAAACATAACAGTACAGCACAAACTATAATAGTTAACATGTTTCATAAAATGATTTAAAAGCGATAAAAAAATGATCATAGATATGCTTTATGAGCATACTATAATATTCAGGCATATAATTATAAAGGGCATTATTTTATCAGCACAGGAAGTTTATTTTTAAAGCGGTTTTTGAAAAATTTATATCAAACAGACTTCGGTATTGTAGCCGGTTCTTTGCATATAAAATCTATCAGAAGAAATAATAGCTTTTCACCTGGCTTCATAAAAGAGATACAGCAGTAAATAAAATTAACGTGAAGAATGATAATGCTGCCTTATGCTTTTGGAGGCGGGAAGTTGTTTTTTGCATTACCGTTTAGAAGATTTGGGGAAGGCAGTAACAAATAAGTAGTGGCCAAGTCAGCAATAATAAAATTATTTTGAGAGGAAGATGGTACAAGATACTCGTTGGTAAGATTATCTTTTTTTAAATTGGACGAAGTGCTTTTGTCAGATTTCTCATCTTTAATATCCCTGGCAACTTCATAGTGTACATGATATTTTCCATTTTCATAATGCACAGTAGCCATGTGGTGAGCATAAAAGAATGTATGGCTGATAACATCATTAATATAAGGAAGTACAGGCTTAAACATAACCACGGCGTAGCTCAGTAAGGTGATATAAAGCAGCAGTTTTTTCATTTCTTAAACTGTATCCGGGTGATAGTATTATATTTTACAACTACGATTAAAAAATAAATTTGGTTCATTTTTTATAAAAAATAAAATTTTTATAAAGGTATTGTGATATCTCTTTTCTGTCGCTGTTGGTAGCGTATTAAATAAATCAGCCTATCCAGTAAGCCACCGATTTCTTGACCAACGGACGAAACGTTAACCAACAAGCAGGTCAGCTACATGAAGACAAATATTTTTACTACCTTGGAACAATGAAAAAATACCCAATTTACCGGCCGCTGTTTTATATACATTTTACCACAAAGCATAGATGATCCGGTAGCTATGGATTTGGGATGTTCATTCATTGCTGAATGCACAATGGTCCTGGCTTCGGATGTTGGCCCGACAGGACCAACATCGGCCTCTGAAAACTGAAGTTTATTATGTTTGAAAACTACAACACCTACAGCGGCCAAAAAGCAAACATATCGGCAACTTCAATTATTACAGTTATATTTGTCCCCAACAAGTTCTTTACTTTATTTCTTCATCAAGCGGAAAAGGTTCCCGATTGTATCGGGATTAATAGGGAATTGTGTGCAAATCACAAGCTGTCCCGCAACTGTAAGTAACGCAAAGTTTTTACCCTCGTTGTCCACTGCCTCACGGCGGGAAGGACGGTAAAAATGTTTCAAGTCAGGAGACCTGCCTTACCGTATTTGACAATGCTTTCGTGGAATGAAGCAGACAGTCGAGCTGGTGTATATTTTACTTTTACAGGATAATTATTTCTTGTGGAATTTTCATGTACATACTACCTCTCTCTCTCTTCTTTTTTACAAAAACATTGTGAGGTTTAGCAAAAGAGCTTTTAACTGATTTCATCATTTTAAAAGCAAAAAAAATGCGAACACACAACTTAGGCTACCCGAGGATAGGTAGCCAACGTGAGCTTAAAAAAGCATCCGAACTTTATTGGTCGGGCAAGCTATCTGTACAACAATTATTGCAGACAGGCAAAATCCTTCGCCAGCAAAATTGGCAATTGCAAAAGGATACAGGCATTGACCTGATACCCTGCAATGATTTCTCTTTTTATGATCAGGTACTTGATACCAGCCTGATGGTTGGGGCAATTCCTGAAAGGTATCACAGCCTGATGGAAGCAAAGCAACTGCCCGATATTGACCTGCTTTTTGCAATGGCAAGAGGCTATCAAAAAGATGGTTATGATGTAACTGCTATGGAAATGACAAAATGGTTTGATACCAATTATCATTACATAGTGCCGGAATTTACTGCCAACCAAAAATTTACTTTGTACAACAACAAAGTAGTAAATGAGTTTATTGAAGCAAAAGAAAGTGGCTTTACAGCAAAGCCAGTACTGTTGGGTCCTGTATCGTATTTATTATTAGGCAAAGAAAAAGAAGAAGGCTTTCACAGACTTGAATTGATAAAAAATTTATTGCCTGTGTATTTGGAGGTATTAAAAAAATTAGATGCTGCCAATGCTCATTTTATTCAGTTTGATGAACCTTGCCTTTCATTGAATCTTACGGTAGCAGAGCAACAGGTTTTTACAAAAACTTATCAGGAGATAAAGAATAAATTTCCACAGTTTCATATTGTTTTGGCAAGTTATTTTGAGTGCTATGGAGAAAATTTGCAAACAGCATTAAGCCTGCCCATTGAAACATTGCATCTGGATTTGGTTCGTTGCCCTACACAGTTAGATGATATTTTAGCAACTGATTTTGTAAAAACAAAAATTAGTCTTTCATTAGGCATTGTAGATGGCAGAAACATTTGGAAAAATGATTTTCAGCAATCACTTTCACTCATCAATAAAGCAGTTTCAACAATAGGAGCAGGAAGGGTTTGGATAGCACCGTCTTGTTCACTCATTCATTCGCCCTGCGATTTGGATTTGGAAACAAACGATAAAATATTGTTGCCCGAAATAAAACAATGGCTTGCTTTTGCCAAACAAAAAATTGATGAAGTTGTAACGCTAAAACAATTGTCAATCGGTGGAAATCCGGAAGCAGCAAACATTAAATTGCAAAGCAATATTGCTGCCAATGAAAGCCGCAAAACATCTGCACTCATTCACAATACAGCAGTAAAAAATCGTGTAGCGGCTATTACTGAAAAAGATGCACAGCGTACAAATGATTTTTCTGTAAGGAAAATAAAACAACGTGAAGTCCTGCATTTACCGATGTTTCCAACTACTACCATTGGTTCGTTTCCACAAACAACCGAAGTTAGAAGCTGGAGAGCTCAATTTAAAAAAGGAGAACTTACACAACAGAAATACGATGATTTAATTGCGAAAGAAACAGAAGGCGCTATTCGCTGGCAGGAAGAAACAGGTATTGATGTATTGGTGCATGGAGAATTTGAACGCAACGATATGGTTGAATATTTTGGCGAACAATTGGCAGGATTTACTTTCTCTAAAAACGGTTGGGTACAAAGCTATGGCAGCCGTTGTGTGAAGCCGCCAATTATTTATGGTGATGTAAGCCGACCAACACCTATGACTTTGCGTTGGACTTCTTACGCACAGTCTTTAACCAAGCAATGGGTGAAAGGAATGTTGACGGGCCCTGTTACTATTTTGCAATGGAGCTTTGTGCGTAACGACCAGCCGCGTAGCGAAACCTGTACACAAATTGCTTTGGCTATTCGTGACGAAGTAACTGATTTGGAAAAAGCAGGTATTAAAATTATTCAAATTGATGAACCAGCCATTCGTGAAGGTTTGCCTTTGCGAAAAGAGAATTGGCAGGAATATTTGAAGTGGGCTGTTGGTGCATTTAAAATTTCTGCAAGTGGTGTGCAGGATGCAACGCAAATTCATACACACATGTGCTATTCAGAATTTAACGACATCATTCTGAATATTGCTGAAATGGATGCGGATGTGATCACCATTGAGTGCAGCCGTTCGCAAATGGAATTGCTGGATGCTTTTGCAGACTTTAAATATCCAAATGAAATTGGTCCCGGTGTGTACGATATACACTCTCCAAGAGTGCCAGGCAAAGCCGAAATGGTAGCATTGATGGATAAGGCAAAAGCCGTTATATCTGCCGACCAGCTTTGGGTAAATCCTGATTGCGGATTAAAAACACGCCATTGGGATGAAACTAAAAAAGCATTGGTAGAAATGGTAAATGCTGCAAAGGAATTGCGGCTATTGATTCATAAAACAACTGAATTATAAACTTGTTAAAACAGGCAATTGTATTTTGCAGTTGCCTGTTTTAACTTTTAATATATACAAAATGACAACACAAAAAGTAAACATTCGGTCTGGGATATTAGCGGCAATGATTTTGATTGCTGCTTTCAGCCGTATCATTCCACACATGCCTAACTTTTCGCCGTTGGATGCAATTGGATTATTTGGTGCAGCCCACTTTCAAAAAAAGTGGTTGGCATTTTTAGTACCTGTTGCTGCCACATGGTTGAGCGATTTGTTTATCAATAATGTAATCTATGCACAATACTATGCAAAGTTTACATGGTTTTACGAAGGCTTTTATTGGCAGTACGGAAGTTATTTATTGATAACATTAGCAGGGTTGTTCATTTTCAAAAAGGTAAAAACACAACGGATATTTACAGGAGCTTTGGCATCTACAGCTATCTTCTTTCTCGTTAGCAATTCTGGATGCTTGCCAGCAAGTAATTACCCTAAAAATTTTGGTGGGTTAATGCAGTGCTATGCAGCAGGTATTCCTTTTTTAAAAGGTACATTTTTAGGTGATTTATTTTATAGTGCTGTATTATTTGGCAGTTTTGCTTTGGCGCAAAAAAAAATTCCTGCACTTCGTCTGGCCCATGGATAAACACGAAGAAAAATATTGCCCTAAGTGCAACAGTCCTTTCATCTGTAGAATGGGTGATATAGCAAACTGCCAATGCAATACCGTTACTTTGAGTGAGTCGGCAAAAAATTATCTGTCAAAAACAAACTTTGATTGTTTATGCAAGGATTGTCTTGCAAAAATAAACCGCAATATAAAAGTGGCAAATGGCTATCGGTTTCCTACGCAGAAAGAAATGTTTATAGAAGGGCTGCATTATTATAAAGAAAACAATTATTGGATATTTACAGAACTGTATCATTTATTAAGAGGCTACTGCTGTCAAAGTGGTTGCAGGCATTGTGTATATGGGTTCAAAAAAACTAAATAAAAAATTTCGCACGCCGCTTTTATGTTGGGATATAGTAATGGAAGGCACTGCAAGGCGAAAAGAATTTGCAAAAGGCATGGCAGCTTTACAAAATTGTATGAAAGTTAATGACTGACGTTTGCTAATGAAACAGTCATTAGATAACTGTATTGTTTGGGAAAACAAAACAATCATTGTAACAAGTACTGCTTTAAAAATTATTTTAGCTACAAAAAATATCTATGAAATGAATGGCTACCACCCTGATGAAGTTATTGGCAGACAACCCAAAAAATTTTGTAATAAAAGTATCCAACAATACTACGCAATGGATTGATGCAAGAGCAGGCTTTAATATGGGCGACAAACAGGAATTGTTTGGCGAATTAAAAGCCGGGGATACATTGGTGTTGAAAGGAAATGAGAAATTGAAAGCGGGTACAAAAGTTGCTGTTAAACTATCTAAATAAATAAACATCATGAAAAAAGTATTAATGCTCTCTGCGTTATTATCAACGCTG
>JAYUBR010000482.1:0-1736 GCA_043740775.1 Ferruginibacter sp.
AAATAATATGGTCGTTGTATGATGAAAGTTGTCATTCTTAACCAGCAAAATATTTAACCATGTCATTAGCATTAGATGAATACAGAATAAAACTTATAAATAAAATTTTGTTTGCCTCTTCGCAGGAAGAATTAAAGCGTTTTATTGATACAGCTTTGAAAGCTTTGGAACAAAATAAACTAAACGGTCATATTATTTCCCGGTTTATTGAAAAAATAATCAACGATCTTGAATTATTTAATCCGATGAAAAAAGAAGCACAACAATGGAGTAATATAAAGTTTGCAAGGATACTTTTCAACCGCATCAAAAATAATTTAAGCGAAACGGTCAAATAAATCCTGCTAAGATGTTTAAACCGAAAATATTTGATACGCTAAAAAACTATAATCGCCAGCAATTTGGTAAGGATGTAATGGCAGGTTTGATAGTGGGTATAGTTGCATTACCGCTTGCGATTGCCTTTGCCATTGCTTCCGGCGTATCACCGGAAAAAGGTTTATATACAGCCGTTATTGCAGGATTTATTATTTCGGCAATGGGTGGCAGCCGTGTACAGATAGGCGGCCCAACCGGTGCATTTATTGTAATTGTGTACGGCATTGTGCAGATACATGGAGTAAATGGTTTAATCATTGCCACTTTTATGGCTGGTGTAATGCTTATCATTATGGGCTTTGCCCGGCTTGGTTCTGTAATAAAATTTATTCCGCATCCTCTAATTATTGGATTTACAAGTGGTATAGCCATTCTTATATTCTCCTCTCAAATGAAGGATTTTTTTGGGTTAAAGATGGGGGCTGTACCGGCAGATTTTTTAGATAAATGGAAAAGTTATGTTGAGAATTTTTGGTCGGTAAATATTTATGCTGTCTTAATTGCCGCAGCAACTGTAGTTGTTATTTTATTGTGGCCAAAGGTTACGCATAAAATTCCCGGTTCAATCATTGCCATATTGGTAACTACGGCGGCCATGCAAATGCTTCATCTTCCTATAGATACTATTGGCAGCAAGTTTGGAAGTATTCCATCCTCTTTACCGATGCCGGTAATTCCTCAAGTAGATTTCGCCACTATCAAAAATTTAATTCAACCTGCTTTTACTATTGCGTTGCTTGGGGGTATTGAATCTTTATTATCGGCAGTTGTTTCTGATGGCATGATTGGGGGAAACCATAAATCGAATATGGAATTGATTGCACAAGGAACGGCTAATATTTTTTCTTCCATTTTTGGCGGCATCCCTGCAACTGGTGCAATTGCTCGTACTGCAACCAATGTAAAGAATGGTGGTCGTACTCCCGTTGCAGGCATTGTCCATGCTATTACGTTGTTGCTGATAATGTTATTTATTGGTAAATGGGCTGCACTAATACCAATGGCAACATTGGCTGGTATTTTGGTAGTGGTTGCATATAACATGAGTGAATGGGAAAGTTTTGTTTCTGTATTTAAAGGCCCACGAAGTGATGTGGCTGTGTTACTAACAACTTTTCTGTTGACTGTGTTAGTTGACCTGACAGTTGCAATTGAAATAGGAATGGTATTAGCCGTTTTTCTGTTTATGCGTAAGATGATAAAGTTTAGTGATGTAAGTATTTTGACAAAAGATATTGATGACAATGGAAACGCAAAAGATAAAGAAGCAATAGGAAACTTTACCATTCCAGAAAGTGTAGAGGTGTTTGAAATTACAGGGCCGTTATTTTTTGGTGCTGCCTATAAATTTAAAGATG
>JAYUBR010000483.1:0-1735 GCA_043740775.1 Ferruginibacter sp.
ATAACGGCATTAGTTTTACTGAATTTACCTACCAGTTGGTGCAGGGGTACGATTTTTACTGGCTTAATAAAAATAAAGGGTGCAAACTGCAAATGGGCGGCAGTGATCAATGGGGCAATATTGTTACGGGTACAGAAATCATCCGTAAAAAAAGTGGTGGCGAGGCATTTGCCTTTACCTGTCCGTTGCTGACCAAAGCTGATGGCGGTAAATTTGGCAAAACAGAAAAAGGCAATATCTGGCTGGATGCTAAAAAAACATCCCAATACCAGTTTTACCAGTTTTGGTTGAATACTGCGGATGCAGATGCAGAAAAATATATCAAAATATTTACTTTGTTAAGCAGGGAAGAAATAGATAATTTATTAAATCAGCACAAGGGAAATGAGCACCAACGCCTGTTACAGAAAAAACTGGCTGAAGAAGTTACCTGTTTTGTCCACAACAGGGCAGAGTACGACTTTGCTGTAAAAGCATCTGAAATTTTATTCAACAATGATACCGCAGAAATTTTGAAACAGTTAAATGAAGAACAATTGTTGCAGGTGATGGAAGGTGTACCCACTGTTGAATTTTCAAAAGCAACCGCAGAAAGCGGTGTGGATGTGGTAAGCTTTTTGGCTGATACAAAAATATTCACCAGCAAAGGCGAGGCCCGTAAAATGGTACAGGGCGGCGGCATAAGCATCAATAAAATAAAAGTTGATTCTATTGACATGACGATAAACACAAACGGTTTATTGAACGAAAAATATTTGCTGGTGCAGAAAGGAAAGAAAAATTATTATTTGGTGATGATAGGGTAAGCTTTATTTAAAAAACAAGCAGTAGATAATATTGCTACAACTCAAAATAATTACTCTACCTCAACCTGTTTTTTTATAACAGCACCTTCCGTTGCCTGGGTTAAAAATTTTCGTTCATTTACCAGGTAACCATTGCCTTTTTCGCATACATGTATTTTTAAATTTTCTATGCTAAAAGGGCTGCCATCCGGTATGTCTGCAATGTTGCTATAACGAATATCGTAGCCATCAATGATGATAACGCAGCCACTGCCAATGGCTTCCATTTTATTTCCACCGGTAATAAGCATGCCGGTATCTTCGCCCAAACCAATACCAAGGCAGGATGGGTTGGTAGCCACCACCTGAGCCAGGCGGTTAAAGCGGCCACGTTTTTCGAAGTGGCTGTCAAAAACAACATCATCCATAAAGCCGAGCCCGGTAGTAATTTTTACTTCGCCTTTTAAATGTGCCCTGGTGGCATTGCCTTCATAAATCATCGTATTGCTCATGGCCATGGCACCAGCGCTGGTACCGGCTACCACAAAAGCAGCTTCTTTGTGGTAACGTTGCAGCATCAGTTGCAGTAATTGCGTACCGCCAAATATGGTAGATAACCGGAGCTGGTTACCCCCGCTAAACATTACCGCATCGCAGTTGCGGATTCTTTCAATAAATTCCGGAATCACTACATCTGCACGGTTGCGGATGTTCATAATACTTACATCCGTGCAGCCTATTTTTCCAAATGCATCCAGGTAGTTTTCTCCTACTTCGTTTGGGATCATCGAAGCCGTGGTAATCACTTCAATTTTTGCTGCTGTACCACCGCTTTCCTGTACAATACGGTTTAATATGCCTAATTCAATAAAATTAAGATTGCTCAGTTTTTGTAATTCCCCTTTTTCTGGCACTGTGCCTTTATCTTCGGCACCACCAATAGCAATCAA
>JAYUBR010000484.1:0-1734 GCA_043740775.1 Ferruginibacter sp.
GTTCCCGCAGATTTAACTAAATTAATACCCTTGCTGATATCGTTAAATAAACTGTCGTATATATCCATTCCCTTTGAGTAAGTTGGCCTTAAGGATAAAACCCCTTTTAAGGCGTCTGCATAGGGAACATCATTCCAAAGGTCTACGAGGTGATGAAACTGGTAAGACTTCATTATCCTGGCAGAGCCTTCCAGGAATGGCTGACTGGTAGTGGAAGCTTTACTTATGATGTACTGATAATCTTCGAGATTATCATAGGCAGCTTGCCAAAGACCGTCCGCGAAATCAGTAGTCATTTTGTAGGTACTAAAATCTGTTGAACTGATTGCATAACTTCCGCTGATTGCCCAGGATCCCATCCATCCGCTATGCACTGCAGAGCCAGGATACGATTGTGCAACGGTTGATGCCAGGGCAGCCGGTAATACAAGACTTGGATCTGCAGAAGTTGATTGGTTCGGGTTGGTATTCACGTCAAGATAATCTTTCTTACAACCACTGCCTGCTAATACTGAGATGGTAATTAATACCCAAAATATTTTTTTCATTTTATTGTTTTTCAATTGACTTAAAAAAATTAGAATGTGAAATTTACATTGGCTCCAAAAGTTCTTGTTGGAGGATTTTGGTTAATATCTGTAGTGCCGATTGCATTCCCTGTAGTGTTACTAAACTCAGGATCAGTCCAAACATTTTCTTTTGCTCTAAATGTAATTACGTTGCGGGCAACCAAGGCCACAGAAATTGCCTTAAATACTGAGCCACTTTTGAAAAGATTTCTTGGAAAATTGTATGAAAACGACACCTCACGTATTTTCCAAAAATCAGCGCTGTTCAGGTAGGTGCTTCCAACTCCATTCCAGGTACTTGCCCAAAAATCATTATTGCCATTTTTTACAGCTATGTCTGCATTCGCAATGTATTTGCCGGTGCCATCATTATAAGAAGAATTCGGTATAACAAAACGGGTACGATCCATTTGAGCTGAGTAAGCGGAAACCCCGGTAAAATCCAACGCATTACCAATTGAATTATATATTACTGCACCAAATCTTCCTTCTGCCAATACTGACAAGGTAAATCCTTTATAACTTACACTGGTACTTAAGCCCAATTTATAAGGTGGGTTGGAAGTTCCATAAGTTGACAGGGAATCATTGGGTGTAGGAAACCCGGAATTTTTATCTACAATAATTCTTTTTTGTGTATCACGCTTCCAGTCTGATAATTTAATCTGTGGAAATGCGGCTCCTTTAACAACATATTGGTCTGCAGCACCTGTTAATAAAAAGTCGTTTATGCCTGGATATAAAGACAAAACTTTATTATCGTTATAGGAGAAATTTCCTCCTAAATCCCATCTTAATCCACCTCTTGTTGTATTGTTAATTACTGTTACATTTAGGTCTACTTCAATACCCCTGTTTTGCATTTCACCACTATTTAAAAGTGCTGAAGAGAAACCGGTTGCCGAACTTACCTGAACCGGCAGGGTTTGGTTGATCGTGTTTGATTGATAGACTGCTATCTTGGCAGTAACTTTATTTTTAAAGAATCCCAGGTCTAAACCTATTTCTTTTTCAGTTGTAATTTCTGGTTTGAGCAACCGGTTATTTAATGCATTTGAAACCGTAAATCCTGCTGTACTTCCATAAGGGAAGTTTGGCGCACTGTTAAAAACATTGTCTAAACTATAAGGACCCACACTAACATTACCTGTTTTACCAAGGGCAC
>JAYUBR010000485.1:0-1729 GCA_043740775.1 Ferruginibacter sp.
CCCCGTCAATCAACTGTTTGACAAAAATTATCTACAATCTTTCAAAGAACTAAATCCTAATCAATTGAATCTCTTTTGATTACAATGGGATGCTAGTGAGAATTAGTATAAACTCTATTAATGATGACACAAATTTTACTGCATGGCTTTTTCCTGCATCCAGTTATTTCTACCCCATCCTTCAATAACATGTTTATCGCTGTGGTAAGATGAACGAACCAGTGGACCGCTCTCCACATAATCAAACCCAATCTGGTAACCAATTTCCCTCAGTTCCTTAAACTCATCCGGGTGTACAAAACGCTGTACCTGTAAATGTTTTTTGCTGGGTTGCAAATATTGACCAATTGTAATTACATCTACCTTGCTGTCTCTCAGATCCTGCATGGTTTGTATTACTTCTTCTTTCGTTTCTCCCAGGCCAAGCATGATACCACTTTTTGTACGCATGCCGCCTTGTTTTAAAATGCGCAATGTTTCCATACTGCGCCAATATTTGGCTTGTATACGAACCTGCCTGGTTAACCTTTCCACCGTTTCTATATTGTGTGATACTACTTCCGGTGCCGCATCAATAATGCGCTGAATATTTTCTGCTTCGGCCTTAAAATCAGGTATCAGTGTTTCAAGTGTAGTATGGGGATTTAATGCTTTGATGGCTTTGATGGTATTGTACCAGATGATGGAGCCACCATCCCGTATTTCATCCCTGTCAACCGATGTAACTACCGCATGTTTTACCTTCATTAAATGAATGGCTTCCGCTACCCTTTGTGGTTCATCCCAGTCTACCGGTTCCGGCCTTCCGGTTGAAACTGCACAAAAACCACAGCTTCTTGTACAAATATTGCCCAGTATCATAAAGGTAGCTGTGCCTTCTCCCCAGCACTCGCCCATGTTAGGGCAGTTGCCACTTTCGCAAATAGTATGCAGTTTATGCGTATCCACCAAACTTCTGACATGCCGGTAATCTTCCCCTATAGGTAATTTAACCCTTAGCCAATCGGGCTTTTTTATTTTAGGCGTTGCGGCTTCGTCTAACACAGGTAATTCTATCATTCAAAAATTTTATAATTGTAAATAATCAATTTTTGCACAGCCTGTTTGTGTTCAAAATAGAAAATAAAAAAGAGTAGACTTTATTTTTTTAAGAAGGTATTCTATTTTCTTTTACCAAACAAGATTGAAACATATAAGTTTACAAATAAGTTTTTAGGGGTTGTAAATACCAGTTGAGGAATTTTTTTTGCATACAATTCTGCAGTTATTCCAACTTCTATTGCACTCAAAACTTCATTATACCGGCCGTAATCAAAACGCAATGCTGCTTTGGCATAGGCCCCGGGGGTAAGTTTTAAATTACCCCATCCCTTACCAAAAGTAGGCCCGGTAGCCTGCAGATAATACAGCAAAGAACTGGAACTGAATATATTACTGTCGGCACTTTCATAGCGGATGGATTTTCGCTGGGCGTGTGAACTGGTTGTATCAAATACCTCCATGAAATAGGGCCTTAATAATCCAAGCGAAATACCGCCACCAAAATTAGCCGTAATGCTCACTCCATTTTTATTGCTTTTATTCCCCAGTAAAAATTGCTGTTGCACACCGAGTTTTACAGGATAGAAAAAATTTATTTTGCCAAAAATCAGCGAAGGCCCGGCATAGGAAGGATTGGTTTGCTTATCTTCTTTGGGATGTTTGCGTTCTGAAATATCCAGTTGAAACA
>JAYUBR010000486.1:0-1727 GCA_043740775.1 Ferruginibacter sp.
TTATTAGCATGTGTTGTTTTAGGTACAGCATACGTACTTAATACATTTATGCCGCTACTTAGCTGGAAAATATTGTTTTTAAGATTATAAACCGTTGTAGAGGGTGAACCATTATAAGAGAATGATTGAAGTGTGGCAGGTGGATTTGTAGTGACCCCTGCACCATTATTTGGCCCACTGAACCGGCTTAACGTATTCTCAATAATAACGTTGTTGAAGTACTGGGTATTATTAACGTTAGTAGTGTATGAGCCGGTAAGGTTACACCAGTTAATTAATCCACAGTTGATGATTTTATTATAGGCGAATAAATTGTCTGTAGCTATTGCATTTGCTACCGCTGCCCCAAACTCTGCAACGCCTCCACAATCTGTAATAGTATTGTACAAAAATTTATTACGGCTACAGCTATCAAACATTTCAAAAGCACCTCCGTTATAACCAAAATCATAACTGGATGCCCAATTGCCGCTGAAATAACTGTGTTTTATAATATTATCGTTACCTGTAATAGTAATGCCATTTGCACCAAAATCATCAATATAAGTATTAGGTTGTCCGGGTATGCCGGGGGTATTTTTTATATTTTTTAGGTTAGTCATAGAGCAAGAATCTACGGTATTAAAATTTCCGATGATTACAACGGGTGCGCCTATATTAGAAAATGTACAATTCCTTATAGTACAGTTGTTACTTTTTATCTGGTTATAACTGCCTAACTCAATACCGTTTCCGCAGTTTGCCGGGTTTACCTTATCCCCAAGTGGGAAACTTAAATCTGTAACATTAAACCCGTCAACAATAATATAGTTAACGCCTACAAAAGAAAGCAATGGTGCTACAAGCCCACCGTTAGGGGCTAACTGAAAAATAGGTTGCGCGCCGGTTCCATAAGTAGTAAAAGTTATCGGATTACTTATGGTTCCTGATACGGCTGTGTTACCAAATAAAGTTGACCAGTACATAGCGCCGGTAAAAGTATCTCCCCTTTTAAAAAGGATACTGTCACCCGGTACAATAGTACCATTGTTTCCGGCTGTCTTTACCCTGCTTACTGTAAGCCATGATGTAGCCAAAGATGTTCCGTTGTTTGCATCACTACCTGCATTGCTAACGTAATATTTAGTGGCATTAGCTGCTATGCTGTACAAAAGTAGTAAGGCTATAAAATTTTTTTTCATGTTTAATTTATTTTTCGATATTCTACATACTCACCATCCGTAATTGTGGGTATCGTTATAGTATTAACTAACTGTGTAAAATCTATTCCCGCCCGCATAATTACTCCGTTTACAGAAATTACATAATCAGCATAAGATGCCGGTATGGTTGTAAAAGTGAAAGTTTGTATGCCCCCTGCTGCTGTCTGGATCTGGTAAATAGTATTACTACTTCTGCTGAATGCAAAAGACGTTGTACCATTAATAACCTTCATTACGCTATCTGTACCTGTTATTCTATATACATTTGTAATTGCATTAGCCCCTTTTAAAACCATTTTTAATTTACCTGTAGTATAATCTAAAGTTAAAGTACTGTCCTCTGATATGTTGTTAGCTGGCTTTGTAAAATATATCGTCCCCTTATAATTAAAATTACCATAAATATTGCTTGTTGACTGGCCTATAGAATTTAAGCCAATCAAAAAAAGTATTGATATAAAAAAAAGTTTCTTCATGTTGTCATTAAAATTGCGTACAAAATAAATATTGTTTCCCCTGCCGCCA
>JAYUBR010000487.1:0-5900 GCA_043740775.1 Ferruginibacter sp.
AAATTTTGTAATTTATCGGAAGTGTTTCTTTTGGGGCCAAAATAATGCGTTAATCCCATCATGGTTGCTATAAACCCAATGGCAAACAGCAGTTGCAAAACAATGGGTAAATAATTACTGGCATTATTAACAGCACCGGCTTGTAGAATAAAGAATTGCATACGGCAAAAATAAGGCAGCAGAAGCAAAAAACAATCTTACATTTTAAAAAGAAAAATCCCCCTTCATTTTAATGAAGAGGGATTATGCTATACTAATTTTTTTTTAGTTTTTTTTTTGAACAGCGCCAGGTTTAGCCAGGGCTGGCTTGGTAGCTGCAGGCTTGGTATGCTTAGGCGTCGGAGCCAATAATGCATTTTTATTGTTTAAAGCGTCTGTATCCTGGGGATCAAGGGATAATATTTTATCGCAGTATTCAACAGCTTTTGCATTATCCTTTTTAACGTTGGCATAATAGGCTACAAAATACTTGTAACTTCCAATTACCTGCAATTTATATTTTACAGTATCAGCCATACCTACGGTAATCGTTTTTTCAAAATCAGCGTTGGCAGAAGCCTGGGCCATTAAAGAATCTATGCCCCATTTAGATTTAGCTACCATATAATACCCAAAAGCATCTTCGGGAAATTTCTGGCTGTAAAAAGTAAAAATATTTATTGCTGCATCATACTTACCTGTTCTGAAATAATTATAGCCCGCATTATACAGGTCTACCTTTCCCGGAACTTTTTTTACAGTTACCACTTTATTATACCAGTCAGCGGCTTCTTTAAATTTTTTCTGAGTTTCATAATTAGCCGCCATTGCTTTCAAATAGGTAACCTTGTTGGCTTCAAGCGTATCCAGGGCGACTGCCTTATCTACATACGTACCTGCAATTGAATCATTGCCGGGAAATTTTAATAACACAGAAGCATACGTAGCATAATCACCCATTCCAATTATGCTGGTATCTGCCAGTTTAAAATATTTTTCGAAAGAAGCTTTTGCGTTCACAGAATCTTTTAATTTATTATAAGCATACGCTTTAATACCAAACAATTTTGGATAAGGTGTAGGATTGCTTCCAATACATTCATCTGCTTTTTTAACCGCATCGGCAAACAATGCCTGTGCGTACAAAATGGAAGCCCTTAAATAACAATTTTTAGGATTGTCATCTGTGTTGGCAAGAAACTTATCTAAGTATTGCGCAGATTTTGGAACATCCGTAGTATAATAAAGGTTATATAGGTTTTCGTACACCGGTGCATATGCGGGATCTTTTGCAATGGCTTCATTATAATACTTCATATAAATATCTTCCTGTGCCGCTCCCTGTGTTTGGTAAATTTTACCAATGCGGTAAGAAGCCCTTGCATATTTAGGATTCAATGCCAGTGCGGCTTCATAGGCAATCTGTGCCTGCCCGCCATCACCTGTTTTCTTATAAGCGTCCCCTAAATTTACATATACATCCGGATCGGTCATTTTCTTTGCAGCCGCTATTGCTAACTTAAGTTTATCAACTGCATAAGCAGCATCGCCGTTTTTGGCATTTACATTGGCAAATCCTACTGCGTTTAATGCCGGTACACTTTTACCCTGCGAAATACTGATAGCTGTTTCAAAATGATTTCTTGCATCCTGGTCTTTACCTTCCAGCAACTCAATATGGCCAATACCGGCAAGTAACAATGCACTGTTGCTGTTAGCCAATGAAGTTTTCTGATATAAAGCCTTTGCATCCGAAACATCTTTTGCGTTTTTATCATCAGGCATTATCATAGTTTGCCCCAGCCAATAAACAGCATCAACATCATTGGCATTGGCTGCAACTAATTTTTCAAAAGCTGCCCTGGCACTCTTATACTTTTCATAATACAACAAGCTTTTAGCCTGGTCAATAGTTTGTGCCTTCAATGATATTGAAAACAACAAAACAGATAGAAACAGCATTCCGGATTTCATTTTTTTCATATTTCGTTACTATTAAAACTTTACAATGATAATTAATTTTATACCTAATTGCCAAAAACCTTACGTATTATTTTACTAATTTTTGATTAATATTTACGCTTCTTATTGCAAACCCCATTTTACCCGATCCCAAATAAGCTCTTTTAAAAATTAGTTGCCCTCTTTCAAATTGCATAAAATCTACAAAGCCTGCGCCAAGCCCGCTGTAATTTTCTTTCAAAATATAATACAACCCCCGTACCAAAGGATATCTTTTTGTAAGAATACTTAACTGGTTTGGCTTTACATAAGGCGAATCGCCGCAAATATCACATTTTACAAATGCTATTTTTACCTTCTTTAACATGTTAACCTGTGCGGTATCTTCCGGGTTTCCTATCCAGCTTATACCCACCAAACCAATTGCATTTACATCCGATGCCACATAATTCAATACCTCTTTGCTACTCCTTACAGCCTTTACCACACTGGTATCAAAACTTCTACCTTTTAAAATGCTGTCAATGGCAAACCGTACAATACTGGTGGCGCTTAAGCCATCAAATACTATTGGCCCTTTTTTACCCATCCGGCCCGAAAGCTGATCCTGCAGGCGTTTCAGGGTAAAAACAGTATCGGTACTATTTGTATTTACTACAATCGCAATGGCATCTGTGGCAATTTTATCCCAGCGGGGAACATAATCCATCGAATCCTGAAAATAATGTTCTTCCTTACTATTCAACCCACGGGTAACAATCACCAGCCTGGTTGCAGAATCCATCAGGATATCTTTTAAACATGCTGCTTCCGGTTTGTAATGCACATTAATTTTTGTATCCGGATAAGATGCCTCAAACATTTTGACCTGTTCATCAATCACGGGTTTAAATGATTCATCTACACTTATGTTAATGTTTCCATTGGTGGGCGAATCAAAAATCACTGTCTTCTTTTTTGATTGACAACCAGTTATTATTAAAACTACATTGAGCATAACACACAATGTGTTTACGGCCAGTTTATGCATTGTTATCGCCATCAGTTTCTGAAGTAATTTTTTTTATAGCCCCTGTAAATTCTGAAAGCACCATATAACCAGCATATCACTGCAAATATTTTAATAAGCGTAGGGTCATACTGATCAATATACCGGTGAGTATAACTGGTAGGGAACATAAAAAAGAATCCTGCCACTACCATAAAAAACCCCATCCCATAATTAGTGATGGAACGCATCCGTATCATCCCCTTTTCCCTTTCCGTTAAAGGCTCGTTCTCAAATTCTTCCAATGCCATAAATTTTTTAATAAATTAGCAAGCGTTTATAATATAACAGGGACTTTGCGAAGAGGCAAATTACAAAATTTATTACGGATAATTAGTCTGCCGGCACAAACTTTATCGGAATAGTAAAATTCACCGCTACATTCTCTCCTCTTGATTTACCTGGTATCCATTCGGGCATTTTTTTTAACACCCGGATAACCTCTTTATTAAACATATCACCACCATCTTTTACTACTGTAAACTGTTGCAGTTTTCCGTCAAACCCTACCACGAATTTTACATCTACACTTACCATTTCTCCTTCTTCCATGTCTTTAGGATTTACCAGGTTTCTTTCTAAAAATTTTCTTAATGCATTGATGCCACCGGGGTAAGCAGGTTCTATTTCCGGATTATCAACCGGTATTGTTTTATCAACCAAAGCAGGCGAAGGTCCTGAAGCATCTCCCCCGATAGCTTCGCCAGTACCAGGTTCTCCAATAATTTAGAGGTACTCCTTCTTTACCAACCACAATGTTGACGGTACCTATTATGTCAATTGGTTTGATATCATTCAGGCTATCCGTCTTAAATTTATTATCTACAATAACCGGTACGAGCCATTTCTTTTGAGTAGTATGAAGAGCTTTTGCTGATGGTTGTACTTCCTTTTTGCGTTCATTTATTTTTTGTTCCGGCAACTTGCCCATAACATAATCCCCAACCGGGATAATATCCCTTTTTCTTTCAGGAAAAAAAGTAAAGGCAGATAAAAACATTACTGCACCAATGGTGATGCCCAATGATTTAATAAGCCGGTTATTGTAAAACTTGCGCAGGGTGTATGCACCATACAATTTATTTCTTTTTTCAAAAACGATGTCTAAAATATCGCTGTTCATAATTGATTCGCTGTTCATTGTTGTTGGTTTTGATGTGAATGAAAAAATTCAAAACCGGCGCCGTTTAAATTAAGATGCAGCCTGCCATCAATTCCATAATACCATCAGCAAAAGCTGCAAGGGCCGTATAAAAATCAACCACCTATATTTGCGCATGACAATTTTGATGGTATGCCTTGGCAATATTTGTCGCAGTCCATTGGCGGAAGGAATTTTATTACAGAAAATTAAAGCAGCAGGTTTAAACTGGCAGGTTGACAGTGCCGGCACCAACGGCTTTCATGTAAATGAAGCACCACATTATCTTTCGCAAAGAGTGGCAAAGAAAAAAGGGATAGATATCAGCAACCAGTTGTGTCGTAGTTTTGTACCGGAAGATTTTGATCGCTTTGATAAAATCTATGCCATGGCAGGAGGTGTACTAGAGGAAATAAAACAGATCAGCGGAAAAAAATTTATCAGTGAAAAAACAGACCTCTTGCTAAATGTAGTTCACCCCGGAGAAAACCGCGATATACCCGACCCGTGGTATGGACCGGAAGCCGGTTATTATAAAGTGTTTGAACTGATTGATGAAGCCTGCGAAATTCTGATTAGAAAATTACAATAAGGGGATCTGTAAAAACTCTCCTTTTCCTCTCTTTTGGAGAGGAATTAAAGGTGAGGTCAAATAAAAAAATGAGTTTTTAGAGATGCCCATAAATCATCATTCTAAAAATACAAAAGCAACTACAGGAAATATGATTGCAGATAAACATCTAAGTATGGCACTGCATTTAAACCATTGATATAAATCCAATACCCAAAGACACACCAGATATTTCAACTACTTTTAACCTCAATAAAAAATATTTAATTTTAAGTTCATTATGGCTAAACCATCCATTCCGCAGGGCTCCAGGGATTTTACAGCAGACACCGTGCGTAAACGCAATTATATTTTCACTACCATCAAAAATATTTTTGAAATATATGGATTTGAACCGCTGGAAACACCGGCCATGGAAAACCTGGATACATTGATGGGCAAGTATGGTGAAGAAGGAGATAAACTGATTTTTAAGATTCTCAACAACGGCATCAGCGACCCAAAAAATATTGACAAATCGAAAGCTGGTTTTGAAAAAGTGCTGGAAGGAAAAAGTAGCCGTGACCTTACAGAAAGGGCATTAAAATACGACCTTACCATTCCCTTTGCCAGGCACGTTGCCATGAACCATGGAAGGCTTACCTTTCCATACAAGCGTTACCAGGTACAGCCTGTATGGCGTGCAGACAGGCCGCAAAAGGGCCGCTACCGCGAGTTTACTCAATGTGATGCAGATGTGGCAGGCAGTATTGCTCTAATAAATGAAGTGGAGTTATGCAATATTTACAACGAAGTATTTAATAAACTCGGCTTGTGGGATTACGAATTAAAAATTAACAGCCGCAAAATTTTAACCGCCCTGGCAACCTTGTGCGGTGGTGTATCAAAATTAACTGACATTACTGTTGCGATTGATAAATTGGATAAGATAGGGTTAGAAAAAGTAAAGGAAGAATTGCTGCAAAGAGAATTGAACGAAAAGCAAATTGCCATCATTGAAAAATACCTGCTCATAACCGGGAACAATGAAGAAAAATTAGCACAGATTACAGCATTGATTGGCCATATTGAAACAGGAAAAAAAGGCATTGAAGAAATAACATTCGTTTACAGGCAGGCAGGCAATGTGCATTTACAAATTGATTTTACGCTGGCAAGAGGATTGAACTATTACACCGGAATTATACTGGAAGCAAAGG
>JAYUBR010000488.1:0-17786 GCA_043740775.1 Ferruginibacter sp.
CGGTAACCTTGACTCTAAAACATCTCATGAAATAATGGATATCTTAGGGAAGATACATACCGATGGCAATACCGTTGTGCTGGTTACGCATGAAGAAGACATTGCCGGTTTTGCCCACAGGGTAATACGTTTACGCGATGGCGTTATTGAAACAGACAGAATCAATGCCAATCCTTCTTTTATTGCCCAACCCGTTTAAGCTACTTTATTTTTATAAACTAATTCTTCTTTTTTTTGTTGCTTTTCCATAATTATAATCAGAAAAATTATGTCAGCAAAGATTTATACCAAAACCGGCGACCTGGGTAAAACCAGCCTGATCGGCGGAACGAAAGTGCCCAAAAATCATTTGCGCATAGAAACCTATGGTACGGTGGATGAATTAAATTCTTACATTGGGCTGGTGAATGACCTTATTGAAGATATACCTTCCAAAATTATTTTAAAAGAAATTCAGGACCGGTTATTTACTGTTGGTTCTTCGCTGGCCTGCGATCCTGACAAAGAACCGTTGATGAAAATACCTGACCTAAAAGAGGCTGATGTATTGTTGCTCGAAAATGAAATAGACCGGATGAATGAAGTGCTTACCCCCATGAAGCATTTTATTTTACCCGGTGGCCATGTGGCTGTTTCTACAACGCATGTGGCCCGATGCATTTGCAGGCGTGCTGAACGTTTGTGTGTAAACATGCAGGAACATGAACTGTTTGTAGAGCCACTTGTAATAAAATATATCAATCGTTTAAGTGATTACCTGTTTGTTTTATCAAGATACATAGCTCATTTATTACAGGTACAGGAATTAGCCTGGAAGCCGAGGATTTAATTAATATTTTTTTTAATGGATAATGGATAATGTTTTCAATTTGAAAACTCTGCTCCATTCTTAATTATTAATTATCAATTATTAATTATCAGCCCGTCTTTCATGTGCAAAATACGATCGCTCATTTGTGCCAG
Organism: Ferruginibacter sp.; assembly: GCA_043740775.1. Classification (GTDB taxonomy): domain Bacteria; phylum Bacteroidota; class Bacteroidia; order Chitinophagales; family Chitinophagaceae; genus Ferruginibacter. The sequence continues at coordinate 964 of JAYUBR010000488.1, forward strand.
TTCTTCGTTGTGGGTTACAATTAAAAATGTTTGTTTAAACTGATCCCTCAGATCAATAAAAAGTTTGTGTAATTCTTTGGCATTGGCACTATCTAAGTTACCGGTTGGCTCATCTGCCATGATGATCAAAGGATCATTAATGAGTGCTCTTGCCACTGCTACTCTTTGCTGTTCTCCTCCGGAAAGTTGTTGAGGTTTGTTTTCTATCCGGTCAGAAAGCCCTAAAGTTGTTAACAAATTGATAGCTTTTTCCCTGATTTCTTTTTTTTTTCTGCCTGCGATCCAACCGGGAATACATACATTTTCCAGGGCGGTAAACTCGGGTAATAAATGGTGAAACTGAAAAACAAAGCCGATATTTTTATTACGGAATGCCGCTAATTTTTTGCCACTGAGTGCTTCTATTCTTTCTCCGGCCAGTAAAACAGAACCCTTATCTGCTGTATCCAAAGTGCCAAGAATGTGTAGCAGCGTACTTTTGCCTGCACCAGACGATCCAACGATACTTACAATTTCAGCCGTTTGAATATTGATATCAACGCCCCGTAAAACCGGCAGGCTGCCGTAATTTTTAATAATATTTGTTGCTGTCAGCATCTGGCTAAAGTAACCAATAATTAATAATTTAAGGGCAATTAATCTTACTATTTACCCGTTTAAAATAAAAAATAAAAGCAAGGTTTCAAAAACACATTTGTTTAATTCCACCAAACTTTTACATTTGCAAAAAAATAAACCCATTTAAACAATGTTTTGGACACTAGAATTGGCCTCTCACTTAGAAGATGCTCCATGGCCGGCAACAAAAGATGAACTAATAGATTTTGGTATCCGCAGTGGTGCGCCTATTGAAGTAATTGAGAACCTGCAGGAACTGGATGACGAAGGTGAAATTTATGAGGGACTGGAAGATATCTGGCCGGATTATCCAAGCCAGGAAGATTTCTTTTTTAATGAGGATGAATATTAATTAAGCCTATGGTTTTCTTTAATAAAGAAGTCATTAAATATATTGCTGTACAAAAGCCACTAACTTTTATTAGTGGCTTTTGTAGTAAGTTTAACCGAAGGAATTTATTCATTTTCTTTTTTATTTTTTCTGTTCAATCACTGTTTCAAAATGTTCAACCACCGGAAAGGGATCATAATAATGATGCAGCAATTTTTTCCAATCCAGGTATTGAGAAGATTGCCGGAAACCAATCGTGTGATTTTCCAGCTTATCCCAATCTACCAATAATAAATATTTATTTTTTTGTTCGATACATTTTTTCAGGCTATGCCCAATATAGCCTTCTATTGAACTGATGTATTGCCCGGCTAATTTAAAGTCTTCTTCAAACCGGCTTTCCGCCCCATCTTTTAAAAACAATACGGCTACTTCATGTATCATATTTTTGTTGATTGGTTTTTAGTTGTCTCGTGTGCCTGTTCCACATTGGTATGTGGTACAAGAGGGCGACGCAACAATGTAAAATTGAGAAACAACAGCCCGGACCAAAATTATTTCTCCATCATCTCAATTACTTCCGCAGTAACGCCGGTACTGGAAAAACCGCCATCGTGAAAAAGATTTTGCATGGTAACCATCTTTGTTAAATCGCTGAATAAGGTTACGCAATAGTTGGCACAATCTTCAGCACTGGCATTGCCCAGCGGGCTCATTTTTTCTGCATAGTTTATAAAGCCATCAAAACCCTTTACACCGCTGCCGGCAGTTGTACGCACAGGAGATTGTGAGATGGTGTTTACCCTTACCTTTTTATCAACCGCATAGTAATAACCAAAACTGCGGGCCACACTTTCTAATAAAGATTTGGCATCGGCCATTTCGTTGTAGTTGGGAAATACCCGTTGCGCCGCAATGTAAGTAAGTGCTACCACGCTGCCCCATTCGTTAATGGCATCTTCCTTCATGGCAACTGCCAGCACCCTGTGAAGACTGGTGGCTGATATATCAAGGGTTTTGGCGTTAAAGCCATAATCAATTTCGGTATACGATTTTCCTTTGCGCATATTCACACTCATACCAATGGAATGCAAAATAAAATCAACGCCACCACCAAAATGTTCTTTTGCTTTGATAATCAGGTTTTGTACATCTTCGTTGCTGGTAACATCACACGGAATTACCGGTGCATTTACCACTTCAGCTAATTTATTGATCTCCCCCATCCGCATGGCTACAGGAGCATTGGTTAATAACAGTTCGGCCCCTTCTTCGTGGCAGCGCAGGGCTGTTTTCCAGGCAATAGATTTTTCATCAAGGGCTCCAAAAATAATTCCCTTTTTTCCTTTAAGTAAATTGTAAGACATAGCTGATTTTAATTTGAAGGGTAAAAATAAGGTTTGTATGGTTTAAAGAAAAAATCTTCTCTATGTTAGATGGCTGATGGCTGATTTTTTACACTGCTATAGCAATTGTTGATTGAAAGAGTTAGTACAATTTATCATTCAATTTGCTGTTGCTTTATTATTTATTATTAATTAAAACGCTCCCACCATCTCCCTCGCATTCTCCAATGCAGCAGCAGTGGGCTTTTCGCCGCTCAGCATTTGTGCGATGGCTGTAATCCGTTCATCGTTATTCAACAGGCGGATAGCGGTATTGATCTTATCACCCTTACTGCTTTTGTAAACATAATAATGCGCATTGGCTTTGGCCGCAATCTGGGGCTGGTGGGTAATGGCAATTAACTGGTGGCCTGTAGACAAATCTTTCATAATCAGACCCACCTGTTTGGCCGCTTCACCGCTAATACCAGTATCAATCTCATCAAATATCAATGTGGGCAGTTGTAATTTTTTAGCCACCAGCGATTTTATGCACAGCATTAAGCGGCTCAACTCCCCGCCACTGGCTACTTTGCGTAAAGGCTCAAAGCGCCCGCTTTTATTGGCATCAAATAAAAATTCAATGGTGTCTTCACCGTCAATGTATAGAGGCACATGTTGCAGCAATACTTTAATTACTGCGTTGGGCATACCAACCTGCGCCAGCAAACTATTTACTTTTTCTGTAAAAGGCTGAATGGCTTTATTGCGGTTGGCGGTAATTGTTGCTGCCAGTTGTTCGCATTGTTGCTGTAATTGTTTCGTGGCCTGCTCTTTTGCTGCAATGGCTTCCCCGATGTTTAAAATATCATTGAGTTTTTGTTGCAGGGCTTCTTTTATATTTAATAATTCGGCGGTAGTATGTACGTTGTGCTTTTTTAATAATTTATAGCCCAACGAAATTTTATCATTCACCACTTGTATTCTCTCAAGGCTGTAGTGTACACCATTGTCAATGCTTTCCAGTTCATCGCCAATATCCTGCAACTCTGCCTGTACACCCTGCAAACGCCTGCTGAGGTCATCTATTGAGGAATGGTATTGCTGTAGCGCATGCAGTTTATTGCTGAGCGATTTTACCTGCTGCGTGATGGGTTGCTCGCTGTTTTTCAATTCAAAATAAATAGCGCTTAACTGCTGTTTTACATTTTCTGCATTGCTTAGTAATTTCAATTCTGCATCCAGTTCTTCCAGTTCATTTTCTGTCAGGCGGGCTTCATCCAGTTCATCAAATAAAAATTGGTTATAATCCAATGCTGTATTGGCTTCGGCCTGTTGTTGCACCAGTTCGTAAAACTCCTTTTTTGTTTTGCTGTATCGGGTAAAAACGCCTGCATACTCCTGTAGCAAATTACCGTTACCGGCCAGCGCATCCAGCACTTCCCGCTGAAAATCGCTGTCTCCCAGTTCCAGTGTATCAAACTGCTGGTGCAGGTCTACCAGCAAAGAACTGAGTACCTTCAACTGGCCAAGGTTTACCGGTGTATCATTTATAAAAGCCCTCGATTTTCCGTTTACCGCTATCTCCCTTCGTATCACCACATCTTCTTCCTCATCCAGTTCATTGCTTTTTAAAAACTGCCTGATGGCCCTTCTGCCACCGGCTTTAAAAAATCCCTCTACCACACATTTCTTTTCTTTGTTCATCAGTGTTGCACTGTCCGCACGCTCACCCAGTATCAGGCTTAAGGCACCCATTAAAATACTTTTACCTGCACCGGTTTCACCAGTAATAATATTCAGGCTTGCATTAAAATCAATGGCTATTACATCTATAATTGCGTAGTTCTGTATGTTTAATTTTTGCAGCATAATTGAAGGAGCAAATTAGTTTTTTTTTGGCTGCTAAAACTGTTTTGATGAATTAAAAAAAGTCTGCACAATAAAAAAGCACCTCAGTAACTGAAGTGCTTTTTCTACTATTCCGTATGGCGGTTATTTTATTTCAATACTGTCATTCAAATCTACATCAACCAATATTCGTCCGCAGTTTTCGCAAACAATCACTTTTTTACGCAGTTTAATTTCACTTTGTTTTTGTGGCGGTATGGCATGAAAACAACCACCACAACTATCTCTTTCTACAGGTACAACGGCCAAACCATTGCGGTAATTTTTGCGAATGCGGTCGTAGCTTAGCAGTAAGCGCTCATCCACATGACTTCTTGCTTCATGGGCCTGTTTGTTATATTGCTTTTCTTCTTTTTCAGTTTCGCCGATAATTTTTTCCAGCTCTCCTTTTTTACCACTCAAATTGCCTTCTTTAATCCCTACTGCTTTTTTGGCTATCTCCAGTTGCTTGGCTTTTTCACCAATTTCTTCAGTGGCATCTTTAATGTGTTTTTCGCAAAGTTTCACTTCCAGGGTCTGCATTTCGATTTCTTTATTGATCGCTTCAAACTCACGGTTATTCTTTACGTTTTCGCTTTGCTTTTCGTATTTTTTAACCAGTGCTTCCGCCTCTTTAATGGCTTCTTTTTTTTGATTAATAAATTCCTGCATGCCATTAATTTCTTCTTCAACACGGGTTTGGCGGGCATGCAAACCTTCTATTTCATCTTCCAGGTCTTTTACCTCTATAGGCAATTCACCTTTCAAAATCTGAATTTCATCCAGCTTGCAATCCACTTTTTGTAAACGAACAAGCGATGTTAATTTTTCTTCAACGGAGAAATCTTTTACTGCGGCCATATTAATGTTTGAAATTTATATTTTTAAAAGTTGTGTTACCGGCATTTTAGCAAGTGTAAACATTGTTGCAGCTTATCCGCCGTGGCGGATTGCACTTTTGTACTGAACTCCTTTGTGGAACGCTTTCAATTTGCTACCTTTTTACACTGCATTTGCTTACAATTTTTTTTTAATTTTAAACAAAGTAGTTAACAGGGTTGGTTTTAACCCCTGTTTTTAGGACGGCGAAGTTAGGGAATTTTTCCCTCAAAATATCAAATAACAGGTTAACAGTGTATTGTTCGCTTTCAAAGTGACCAATATCTGCAATTACAAGCTGGTCGTTGGCATCAAAAAATTCATGGTATTTTACATCTCCGGTAACATAAAAGTCAGCACCGGCGGCTATTGCAGCCCCAATAAGAAAGCTACCGGCACCACCGCAAAGCGCTATTTTTTTAACCGGTTTATCTAACAACGGCGTATGCCTGATGACGGTTAAACCAAACACATTTTTTAATTGTTGCAAAAAAGCCGCTCCCGAAATAGCTTCTGGTAGTTGCCCGATAAGCCCGCTGCCGGTTTGTTGGTACTTATTTTCCAGCAAAAAAATATCATAAGCAACTTCTTCGTAAGGATGGGTTTCCAGCAGGGCTTTCAGTAATTCGTTTTCAACCCAGGCAGGAAAAATCATTTCCAGCCTCAATTCCTCATTCGTGTATCTTAATCCAGGTACACCCACAAAAGGATCAGTTCCTTCGCCGCCTTTAAAAGTTCCTTGCCCCGCAACCGTAAAACTACATTCACTGTAATTACCAATTTGCCCGGCACCTGCAGCGAACAAAGCATCCCGTACTTTAGTGGCCTGTTCCATAGGCACAAAAGTCACGAGTTTTTTTAGGATGCCTTTTTTAGGCTGTAATACCCGTTGGTTAACCAACCCCAGTAAGTGAGCCATTTTACCATTTACACCAGTTAAAATATTATCCAGGTTGGTATGAATGGCGTAAATGGCAATGTTATTTTTAATAGCCGCAATGATGGTTTTTTCTACATAATTTTTACCGGTTATTTTTTTTAATCCGCCAAAAATTATGGGGTGATGGGCCACAATAAGATTGCAGTTTTTTTTAATTGCTTCCTGTACTACAGCTTCTGTTGCATCTAATGAGGTGATGATGCCCGTACATTCCCAGTTTACATTACCAGTTAATAAACCGGCGTTATCATAACTTTCCTGTAAACTTGCAGGTGCAATGGTTTCTAAAAAAGATGTGATGTGCTGTATATTCATTTCATAAAAAATTAAAAAGATGAGTACTGCCGAATTATATGGTGCCTACAAAACAAAGATGCAAAAAATAGCTGATGTAAAATACGCCGGCTCTGTTTTACAATGGGACCAGGAAACTTACCTGCCACCAAAAGGCAGCGATTTCAGGGGAAGACAACTGGCAACCCTTAGTGAAATTGCACATGAACAATTTACCACGGAAGCAATGGGTTCTTTGCTGCAGGAGTTAAGCAGCAAAGAAGATTTAAATGACAAAGAAAAAAGAAATGTTCAGTTAAGCCTGGAAGATTATAACCGCAATAAAAAACTAAGCAGCGATTTTGTAAGAAAGATGAGTGAAGCGGTGAACGCCTCCTATCATGAATGGGTAAAGGCCCGTAATAACAATTCCTTCTCAGGTTTTCAGCAACCTTTGCATGCACTGATAGAATTAAAAAAACAGGAAGCGGATATGCTGGGCTACGAACAACATCCCTACAATGCCCTGATGAATGATTATGACAAGGGGCTTACTGTTGCCACTGTGGATAGCATTTTTACCAACCTGAAACCTCAGTTATTATCCTTATTAGAATTGATAAAAAACAAACCTCAGGCAGACAATTCTTTTTTGTACCAGCATTTTGATAAAGATACTCAATGGAAATTCGGCATGGAAATTCTAAAGCAGATAGGATTTGATTTTGAAGCCGGCCGGCAAGACCTAAGTGTGCATCCTTTTACTACCAGCTTTAACAACCACGATGTAAGGGTAACGACAAGGATTGACGAAAATGATTTTGGCAACATGACCTGGAGCTGCATTCATGAAGGCGGACACGCTCTGTACGAGCAGGGTTTGCCAACAGAAGAATACGGCCTGCCATTGAGCGAATACTGTAGCCTGAGCATTCATGAAAGCCAGAGCCGTTTGTGGGAAAACTCCGTTGGCCGTGACCTTCCTTTTTGGCAGCACAATTTTAAGTTGTTAAAAACGTTTTTTCCGCAACAGTGTACTAATGTAGCGATAGAAACATTTTACAAAGGCATCAACAAAGTGGCACCGTCACTGATACGCACAGAGGCGGATGAGCTGACCTATCATTTTCATGTGATGATACGGTACGAAATTGAAAAAATGCTGATTGATGGAACCATTGCGGCCAAAGACATTCCGGCTTATTGGAATGAGCACTATAAAAACTATCTGGGTATTACAGTTCCCGATGACAAAAGGGGGTGTTTACAGGATATACACTGGAGCCATGGAAGCTTTGGTTATTTTGCTACTTATAGTCTTGGCAGTATAATTGCAGCGCAATTATATGCAGCGATTGAAAAAGAAAATGAATCTGTATATAAGGAAATTGCCAATGGAAATACAACTGCTGTTTTAAACTGGCTGAGACAAAATATTCATCAATACGGAAGGCAGTATACATCAGAACAATTGTGCAAAAAGATAACCGGAGAGCCATTGAATTCAAAACATTTTATTGACTATGCTACAAAAAAATTTACCGGCATCTATGATTTGTAAAAGTAAAAAAAGACCTGCTTCATTTTATATAGCCAGCCTGCTGATTGCTGCATGCTATTCGTTGTTGATCTTATCGGGCGGTTGCAAAAAATTAGCATTAGCAACCGGCGACCAGCATGCACTGGAACAATATTTTGCTGACAATGTTTTAAACAGAACTTTTGTGGTAGATTTTGCCAGCGACAGCAGCATTGATATCACCAGTAAATACACTGGCAATAATTTTGTTTTAACAAAAACCACTTCTTATTACGATGGCAATATGACGGGTACCAAAGACGGCGTAACGTATACAGGTACCTGGGTTAGTAACAGCGACTACAGTAAACTGGTGATAAACCTAAACTCCCCTTCTATACCAGCCACATTTGTTTTTTTAAACCGGGCATGGAAATTTACAAAAAAAGGCGTACCAGTGCTTCAGCTTGCACCCTGGGGCAGCACCGACCCAAAAGTACTTTACATGAGAAGGCTCTGATCTGATAAATTAAATACCGCTTTTCCCTTCTAATAGTTCTGTATCGTTACCTGGAATTGATGATGAAGCCTTAGTAATATTTCTACTTCTTGTAATATTACATTGCATTTCACAATTTTTATCTGTTTTTGGAGTTAATTAAAAAGTTGTCTGAATCACTAACAGCGGCTTATTCTTAATAAAACCAAAAGCAAAATTCTATGATAGCCAGAATTGCAACCAAAGCAAGCTGTCTGTTATTATTAACTATAATTAGTTTTGGCCTCAAAGCCCAACTGGCCGCCAATTTTACAGCCACACCAACAAGTGGCTGTGCCCCTTTGGTAGTTCGTTTTACAGACAATACCTCTAACAAACCAACTCAATGGAGATGGAATTTGGGCAATGGCACCATTTCATTTTTGCAAAACCCTTCCGTTACTTATTTTAATCCCGGGCAATACACCATCAAGTTAGTAGTAAAAAGCAGCACGGGTGCAGATTCAATTACAAAAACCAAATTTATAAATGTATATGCACAACCAAAAGTGCAGTTTATAAGTAATATCACTTCGGGTTGCTTTCCATTACCCGTTCAGTTTACAGACCAAAGCGCCGCAGTTAGCGGTTCTATCAATACCTGGCAATGGGATTTTGGAGATGGCTTTTCATCCACCCTTCAAAATCCGGCACACACTTATAACTCATCAGGTAATTTCAATGTTACACTCAGGGTAAGAAACAGCAATAATTGTTTAACCACACTTTCCAAATCTCAATTTATAAAAATCAGCACAGGGGTAAAAGCCAATTTTAGTAATAATACTCCTGACAACTGCGGCTTTCCTGTGACCATAAATTTTAAAAATTTATCCACGGGTACAGGTACCCTCAACTACAAATGGGACTTTGGTGATGGTGCAATTTCAATACTGGCTAACCCTTCACACGCTTACTTTGCTTATGGTACTTTCACCGTCAGGTTAATTGTAATCAACGCAAAAGGATGTACTGATACCATTACAAAATCCAATGAAATTGTAATCAGTAAAGTGAAAGCTGCTTTTGCCAATACCGATACTGTTTGTGCCCTGCAACCTTTTTTGTTCACCAATACTTCCAGCCCGGCACCGCTATCAAATAAATGGAGTTTTGGTGACGGTACTTTTTCAACAGCAAAAAATCCAATAAAAAAATATACTGCTGCCGGAACGTATGATGTAAAACTCATTTCTAATTTTGGCAGTTGTACCGACTCGGTAATAAAAACAATTACAGTAAGCCCAAAGCCATTAGCAGCCTTTACTTCAGCCGACACGGTTTCCTGCAACAGTCCTTTTGTTGTTCATTTTATCAGCCAGTCTGCAGATGCAGTTGCCTACCAGTGGAGTTTTGGCGACAGTACATTTGCAACCGATCAAAACCCGGTGCATACTTATACCTGGGTAGGAAAACTTACCGTACAATTAGTTGTTACCAACGCAAACGGATGTACAGATACCATCACAAAAAAAGATTTTATTAAAATTCAAAAGCCAATTGTATCTTTCAGCAATCTGCCTGATAGTGGCTGTATTCCTTTTACAAAAACATTCATCACTACTACCAATACTGTTTACCCGGTGACAGGCTATTTATGGAATTTTGGAGATGGCACCAGTTCAACAGAAGCTACACCCACGCACATTTTTTCTAACGAAGGAGTATACGCTATTTCAGTTATTGAAACTACTGCCAGCGGTTGTACAGATACGGCAATGGTTAAACGTGGCATTATTGCAGATACAAAACCAGCACTTAATTTTACCGCTTCGCCCAGGATTACCTGTGCCAAAACAGGTGTTGATTTTAAAGACCTTACTGTTGGCAAGGCAACAAAATGGCTATGGTTTTTTGGTGATAATAATGCCTCCAATCTTCAAAACCCATCTCATACATATACAGATACAGGAAAATTTGACATAAAATTAATTGTATGGAACAACGGTTGTGCCGATAGCATTGTTTTTAAAGATTACATATATATCAATGCGCCAATTGCAAAATTTACACCAACAATGGATTGTAAAAAACCATACGAAAGAGTGTTTACCGATGGTTCTATCGGTGCAGACGAATGGAACTGGGATTTTGGAGATGGCACAACATCCACACAAAAAAATGTAACACATCAATACCCGCATGCCGGCTTTTTCGAAACCAGTTTAACGGTAAAAAATTATACCACCGGCTGTGAATTTACCACTAAAATAATTGTACAGGTAGTGGATGTAAAGGCCACGTTTACTCCTTCTGACAGTGTGATCTGTAAGGGGAGCAGCATTAATTTTACTACCGGCTTAACTCTTTCTGATGTTAGTTCCTTTAAATGGAATTTTGGAGATGGCACAACGCTGGATACTATAACAAATACTGCAACGCATATTTATCGTACGGCGGGCAATTACACTGTGCGTTTGATTATTACAAACATATTGGGGTGCAGGGATACCCTGACAAAAACTCTGAATATCAGGGTGAATGGCCCTACGGCAAAGTTCAGTTCAACGGTACCCGGTAGTTGCCTTAACACGCCGGTTATTTTCAATAATCTTTCTGTAAGTGACGGACAAAATCCTATACAAACTTTTACCTGGATATATGGTGACAATAATACAGAAACCCTTTCTGCAGCGCCCTTTCAACATGCTTATGCCGGTGAAGGAACATATGTGGTAAAATTACTGATTACTGATTCGGTTGGTTGCAGAGATAGTTTTACCATCGCAACTCCATTAATTATTTCAAAGCCTGTGGCTAAATTTATTACCACAGATACACTTACCTGTCCTACCAAACCAGTACATTTTATTAATCAGTCAACAGGGCCAAACCTTACTTACCGATGGGCTTTTGGAGATGGCGGAACCTCCACTGTGCAAAGTCCTTTTCATGCATTTACAAGCAATGGAAGTTTTACTGTTTCCCTTTTTATAACCGATCAGTATGGCTGCACCGATTCGGTAAGCAAACCAAATTTTGTAAACATAGTAACACCGCAAGCCAATTTTTTAATGAGCGATTCGCTGAGTGCATGCCCTCCATTAATTGTTCAGTTCACTAATTTATCCAGTAATCTTATTTCAACAATATGGGATTTCGGCGATGGCAATTCGGCCACAACCAACGCCCCTACACACTTTTACAGTTACCCCGGCACTTACCTTGTAAACCTTACCACCACAGGGCCCGGCGGATGTACTACTACAATGGAAAAATCAATTCTGATAAAAGGGCCAAGGGGAACTTTTAATTACGATCCACTGACTGACTGCAACCAGGTGAAAAGTAATTTTACAGCTACCAATATTGATGCTGTATCTATTTTATGGGATTTTAATGATGGGGCTACTTTTGCTACAACCGATTCAACAACAAATCACCTGTACACTTATGCGGGCACGTATATTCCCAAAATGATTTTAACAGACAATGATGGTTGCCAGGTACCCATCAGGGGCCGTGATACCATTGTGGTTAACGGAGTAACTGCCGGATTTAATTTTAACAGTACAGCACTTTGTAATTCAGGTACGGTTTCGTTCACTGATTCTTCTTTCAGCAATGATATTATCAACAGCTACTACTGGATACTCGGCGATGGAACTTCAAGCACGGATACCAACCCGATACATCAATATATCAATAAAGGTTTGTACTATCCAAAATTGGTTATCACTACCGAACATGGATGCACCGATTCAATGATATCAGCCATTCCGGTAAAAGTAGTGGCTTCACCGCATATAAATTTTACTACTACTGCCAACGGTTGTACGCCATTAACCATGGTAACAAAAGGAATTGTAACTGTGGCAGATACTTCTGCCCTTAACTGGCATTGGGATTTTGCAAACAATAATATTTCCGCACTGCAAAATCCTGCTGCACAAAATTATACAACAGCCGGAGTTTACACCATTGCACTGCTGGCAACCAACAGCAGCGGATGTACAGATACCATCAGTAAAACTATTGAGGCCTACAGTATACCAAATGTAAGTGCAGGTCGGGATACATTTATTTGTAAACTGCGTGGCATTAATTTACAGGCAACCGGTGCCAGCACTTACAACTGGAGCCCATCAACGGGGCTTAGCTGTACCACCTGTGCAAACCCTTTGGCAACACCTGCCGGTGAAATTAATTATATTGTAAAAGGTACTACCATACATGGTTGTAGCGCCAGCGATACCCTAAAAGTAATAGTTAAATATCCGTTCAAAATTACCTACGGCAACCGTGATACATTGTGCCGCGGAGAATCAGCAAAATTATTTGCCACAGGAGCAAACAACTATGTATGGACACCTGCAGCGGGACTTAACAACTCTCTTTCTGCAAGTCCCACTGCAACTCCGGATACTACAACCAATTACATGGTAGTTGGCAAGGATAATAAAAATTGCTTTACGGATACGGGCCATGTTTTTATAAAAGTATATCCCATACCGGTAGTAAATGCAGGTGATGATCAAAGAATCAACGTAGGTAAATCACTTGATTTAATGCCATCTATTTCCGCAGATGTTACACAGGTACTATGGTCGCCTACAACCGGCATTTTCCGCAACAGTTATCCCGGCATTACAATTAAACCCGTTACCAATACAGAGTATACAGTTAAAGTAATCAATGGTGGCGGCTGTACTGCAGAAGACAAAGTGAATATTATTGTAACCTGCGATGGAAGCAATATTTTTATACCCAATACTTTTTCGCCCAATGGAGATGGGGCCAATGATATTTTTTATCCCAGGGGATCGGGGCTGTTTAAAATAAAAACCCTCCGCATTTTTAACCGCTGGGGCCAGGTAGTATTTGAAAAAAATGATTTTAATGCCAATGACCCTTCGGCTGGCTGGGATGGCACTTTCAGGGGAGCTAAATTGAATCCGGAAGTATTTGTTTATACCATTGATATTATTTGCGACAACAATACTATACTGAATTATAAAGGCAATGTAGCATTGATTCAATAAAACAATTTTTGTTTTTTAGTGATTAACAACAGAGATAGGATGTACCTGAAATGAATGAATATTTTATTTAAAATGCAGAAAAAGTTGTAAGCTGAAAAATGAAATTATAACAATAAAAATATAGCCGGACAAGAAAATTTATTTACAATTTATTTACACTCAACATACTAAATTAACCGGATACACGTTTTATAAATATAATAAAAGCTACCTCGAAACCAAAATCTGAACCCATGAAAAATGATGTACACAATATATTGTGTTGCATATTTATACTGCTGTTATCGTTGCAGGTGACCGGGCAGGATATACATTTTTCTCAGTTTTTCGAAACTCCACTTTTGCGCAACCCGGCACTGGCAGGGCTTTTTTCAGGCGATCTTCGTTTACAATCCGTTTACAGAACACAATGGCAAAGCGTAACAGTACCTTACCAAACAGTTTCATTGAATGGCGAATATAAAATAGCCGTTGGTAAAAGCGAAGATTACCTTACTGTTGGCGGGCAAATTTTATACGACAAAGCAGGCGACATAACACTAACTGCAACGCATATACTGCCTGCATTAAACTACCACAAATCTTTAAGCCAGGAAAAAAATATATACCTCTCATTGGGATTTATGGGTGGCATGGTACAACGCAGGTTAGACCGCAGTAAAATGACTACCAACAGCCAGTTTGATGGTAACAGTTACAATGAGGGCCTTGCTACCGGAGAAACATTTAATAAAAGTGCTTACACTTATTTTGATGGTACTGCCGGTATGAGTTTTAATGCCCAGTTAGGAGATAATCCGGATAACAATATGTATGCAGGCGCTGCTTACCACCATTTTAATAAGGCTGCTAAAATTTCATTTTACGGCAACAGCAGTTTAGAGATGACACCCAAGTGGGTTTACTCAGGCGGTGTAAGATTAAGCACTGCTGAAAACTCGTATATCACCATTGAAGGCGATTACAGCAAACAAGGGCAATACACGGAAATGGTAGCAGGCTTAATGTATACTTTTAAATTAGATGATGCAGATGCACCAAAATATTTGTTACATGGTGGTGCAGTAGTACGCTGGAACGATGCAATTATTCCGGTAGGAAAAATAGAAATGAAACCACTATCCATATCGGTAAGTTATGATGCCAATATTTCAAAACTATCTGCTGCAAGTTCCGGAAGAGGTGGATTGGAATTAGGTATTTCTTATCAAAAATATATTAATAAAGATAACAGCAGTAAAGAAGCAGTTCGCTGCCCAAGATTTTAAATTTTTTGTTCCGTCCTTTCTAATTTTCAAGACTCGTGTCCTAACACCAAGAGCTTTTGTTTTTATGGATTGTTTGGATAACAAGGGCCCCCTTTTTAAGGGGGTTTTTTTGTATGCCTGCTCTCTCGCCAAATGTAATTATTTATTCGGTTTTATTTAAAGTTCAACTGAATGATGCTATGCCCTGACACCGCACTTTTATCTGATGCTTTCAGAAAAAAGATTCCACAAACAAAAAATTGCGGGTATCTGTTTTACAATTAATTTTAGCTAAATATTTTTTATGAACAGAAGACTTTTTTTACGCACCGGCTCCCTGGCAGGATTAACATTAACCACAACAGGATTGACGGCATTGGGAAATACAAAATCATTGAAAGACAGCGCAATAAATCAATGGCAGGACAGGATTGAACTGGAGGAAATTACGATAGATGAACTTCAGCAAAAAATGAAAAGCGGCCACACCAGTTCTGTTACTATTACACAACTCTACTTAAACCGCATTGCCTTAATTGATAAGGCAGGTCCAACAATCAATGCCGTAATTGAAATAAATAAAGATGCGCTGGCTATTGCAGCCACAATGGATAAGGAAAGAAAAGCCGGTAAAATAAGAGGGCCTTTACATGGCATTCCCGTTTTGATAAAAGACAATATTAATACCGGTGATAAAATGATGACCACTGCGGGAGCTTTGGCCCTGAAAGGAAATATTGCTGCAAAAGATGCATTCATTATTGAACAACTAAGAGCCTCCGCAGCGGTTTTATTGGGTAAAACCAATTTGAGTGAATGGGCCAATTTTCGCAGCAGCAAAAGCACCAGTGGCTGGAGCAGCCGGGGTGGCCAAACCAAATGCCCTTACATCACAGACCGTAATCCTTCAGGTTCAAGCGCTGGCTCGGGCGCTGCTACCGCAGCCAATCTTTGTGCCATTGCAATAGGTACAGAAACCGATGGTTCGATTGTTTCGCCTGCTGCAGTAAATGGTTTGGTTGGTATAAAACCTACGGTAGGTTTGTGGAGCCGCTCAGGTATTATTCCTATTTCGTCCACACAGGATACTGCCGGCCCAATGGCACGTACCGTAAGGGATGCAGCTATTTTATTGGGAGCACTAACGGGGGTTGACAGCAAAGATGCTGTTACAGTAAAAAGCGATGGAAAGTACCACAAAGACTATACAAAATTTTTAGATGCCGGCAGTTTAAAAGGCAAACGGATTGGCATTGAAAAAATGCATTTAAAAGGAAATGAAAAAGTAGTTGCACTGCTGCGGCAAGCCATGGGGTTAATGGAAAAACAAGGTGCCATACTGGTGGAAGTTGACCTGCTGAAAAGTATTGCTGAACTGGGTGATGCAGAATTTACTGTATTGCAATATGAATTTAAGGATGGCGTAAACAGCTATCTCGCTACTGCCAATTGCAAAATGAAATCGTTGCAGGATGTAATTGATTTTAACCTGCAAAACGAAGGCCGGGCCATGCCTTATTTTAAGCAGGAAACATTGATCAGCAGTCAGGCAAAGGGCAACCTGGAAACCAAAGAATATACAGATGCACTGGCAAAATCGTTAAGCTCCGCAACATTGATCAGTAACCTGATGAAAGATCAGCAGTTAGATGCACTGTGTGGCGTAACAAATGGTTTAGCCTGTTGCATAGACCTCATCAACGGCGATTATGATACCGGCTTTTCACTCTCTACACCCGCCGCCATGGCTGGTTTTCCACATATCACAGTACCGATGGGATTTGTACATGAACTGCCCATGGGCATTTCATTTTTTGGTACAGCATACACTGAACCTGCGTTAGTGGGCATGGCTTATGCTTATGAACAGGCTTCTAAAAAACGAAAAAAACCAGCTTTTAAGGCTGATTTATTGAAATAAGTTGATTACAGGATTTATAAAATTGATTGGCGATTATTTTCTTTTTGAGATGATCGTCTTAAATAAATCAGACATCAAAAAATCCGAAATCAGCCATCCGAAATCAGAAATGGTATTATTGTTCACTCATAATATCATGCCCCATTTTATCCCTTTTGGTGGTGAGGTATTTTTCGTTGTGCTTATTGGCTTTAATTTCAATAGCAATGGTTTCCACTACTTCCAGTCCGTAACCCAGCAGGCCGGCACGTTTACGTGGGTTATTGCTCATCAGTTTCATTTTGCTGATGCCTAAATGCCGTAATATCTGTGCACCCACGCCATAATCTCTTTCGTCCATACCAAAACCTAACTGCAGGT